>DASTSI010000183.1:0-15471 GCA_035760745.1 Nitrospira sp.
GCTCACAAACTTCGCCATGCCCTTGTCCGCGCACACCTTCGTCAACGCCGCCGTCAACGTCGTCTTCCCGTGGTCCACGTGCCCGATCGTCCCGATATTCACGTGCGGCTTCTTCCGCTCAAATTTCGCCTTCGCCATACAACCTCCTACAACGTGATCAGTGAATGGTGATCAGTGATGAGCCGATCAGATCCACCGCGTCGGTTTCGCCGCCGATCACCCCGCCACTCATCACTCGTCACGGTGTTATTCCCCACGGTACTTTGCCATGATGGCTTCCGCGATCTGGCGCGGAACTTGATCGTATCGATCAAACTCCATGCTGTACGTCGCCCGACCCTGCGTGCGCGATCGAAGATCCGTCGCGTAGCCGAACATTTCCATCAACGGCACCGACGCCTCGATGGCTTGCGCGCCGGCGCGGACTTTCATCCCCTGAACCTTTCCGCGACGGCCGTTGAGATTGCCGATCACATCTCCCATGAATTCCTGCGGCACCAGCACTTCGACCTTCATGATCGGCTCGAGCAGCACCGGGTCGGCCTTCCTGCAGGCATCGGCGAACCCCATGGACCCTGCGATCTTGAACGCCATTTCGTTGGAATCCACCTCGTGATAAGAACCATCGATGACGGTCACCTTGATGTCCCGCAGCGGATAGCCGGCGATCACGCCGCTTTCCATCCGCTCTTTTACGCCCTTCTCGATCGCGGGGATGAATTCTTTCGGGATCGCGCCTCCCACGATCTTATTGACGAACTCCAAGCCCTTGCCCGGCTCCGACGGCTCCACGGTAAGGACCACGTGGCCGTACTGCCCGCGGCCGCCCGTTTGCTTGATGTATTTCGCCTCCGCTTCGGCCTTGCGTCGGATCGTCTCACGGAAGGCGACTTCGGGCTTCCCGACGTTGGCCTCGACCTTGAACTCGCGCAACAGGCGGTCGACGATGATTTCGAGGTGCAATTCGCCCATGCCGGCAATGATCGTCTGCAACGTTTCTTCATCCGTGCGCACCCGGAACGACGGATCTTCCTGCGCAAGCTTCTGGAGCGCGAAGCCCATCTTTTCCTGGTCCTGCTTAGTCTTGGGTTCGATGGCCATCGCGATGACCGGCTCGGGGAATTTCATGACTTCGAGCAACACCGGCTGCTTCTCGTCCGCCAGCGTGTCCCCCGTGGTCGCCCCCTTCAAACCCACCGCCGCGACGATGTCGCCGGCGTACGCTGCGTCGATTTCTTCCCGCTTGTTGGCGTGCATCTTCAGCAGACGGCCGATTCGATCCTTCGTCCCCTTCGTCACGTTCAACACCGGCGTCCCGGTCTTGAGCGTCCCCGAATAGACGCGGAAGTAGGTCAACTGTCCCGCAAACGGATCAGACATGATCTTGAACGCCAGCGCCGCAAACGGTTCGGTGTCGGACGGTTTGCGCTCGACTTCCTTATTGGTGTTCGGATCAATGCCCTTGACCGGGGGAATATCGACCGGGGACGGAAGAAATTCGACGACCGCATCCAGCAGCTGCTGCACGCCCTTGTTCTTGAACGCGGATCCGCAAAGAACCGGCGTGATTTTCATCGCGATGGTGCCCGCCCGCACGACGCGGCGCACCTCCTCTTCGGTCAACGACTGCCCGTTGAGATACTTCTCCATGATCTGATCGTCGAACTCCGCGACGGCCTCGAGCATTTTCTCGCGATATTCTTTCGCCTTATCGAGGAGGTCGGCGGGGATCTCTTCAATCCTGTATTTGGCGCCCAGCGTCT
The DNA here is from genome assembly GCA_035760745.1 of Nitrospira sp. GTDB lineage: Bacteria > Nitrospirota > Nitrospiria > Nitrospirales > Nitrospiraceae > Nitrospira_C. The sequence continues at coordinate 1,764 of DASTSI010000183.1, forward strand.
CGTCGTCGTACACGTAGGCTTTCATCGAAATCAGGTCAATGGACCCGCGATACTCCGTCTCCCGGCCGATCGGGATCTGGATCGGAACAGGGTTCGCGCCCAACCGATCGATGATCGTCTGGACACTGAAGTAGAAGTCCGCGCCGATACGATCCATCTTGTTCATGAACGCAATGCGCGGCACCTGGTATTTGTCGGCTTGCCGCCACACGGTCTCCGATTGCGGTTCGACGCCTTGCACGGAATCGAAGACCGCCACCGCCCCGTCGAGCACGCGCAACGACCGCTCGACCTCGATCGTGAAATCCACGTGTCCCGGCGTGTCGATGATATTGATGCGATAGTCCTTCCAGAAGCAGGTCGTCGCGGCGGCCGTGATCGTGATACCGCGCTCGCGCTCCTGCTCCATCCAGTCCATGGTCGCGGCGCCTTCATGGACTTCGCCCATCTTGTGCGTCATTCCCGTGTAGTAGAGAATGCGCTCAGTCGTCGTCGTCTTGCCGGCATCGATGTGGGCCATGATGCCGATGTTTCTGGTTCGTTCCAGTGGTGCTTGCCTAGCCACGTTACAACCCCTAAAAATACACGTGCTGCAGACTGAGCCGAGAGTCGCTGCGATTCAGGGGCACCCGCGTCTGCGGATCGCAGCACGGCCCAACTGCAGCACAGAATGACGTTTACCAGCGATAGTGCGCGAAAGCCTTGTTGGCCTCCGCCATCCGATGCACGTCTTCCCGCTTCTTGACTGACGCCCCTGTATTGTTCGACGCGTCCAGCAACTCCGCCGCGAGCTTTTCTCGCATGCTTTTGCCGCCTCGCGTTCGGGAATATTCTGACAGCCACCGCAACGCCAACGACATACGGCGAGCAGGGCGAATCTCCACGGGGACCTGATAAGAAGCGCCGCCTACGCGTCGAGATTTCACTTCCACGATCGGCTTCACGTTGTCGATTGCCGCGCGGAACACCTTGAGCGGGTCTCCTCCGGTCTTCTCCTGAATGATGTCGAATGCGCCGTAGCAAATCCGCTCGGCCGTGCTCTTCTTGCCGCGCTCCATCAGAATGTTGAGGAACTTTCCGACAAGTTTGTCCCGATATCGCACGTCCGGGAGCGGTTCACGCTGGCCTAAAAATCTGCTTCGTGGCATTGCTGACTCTTCTTGGCTTTCCGCTGTGAGGCGAAGATGACGATTACTTTGGCCGCTTCGCTCCGTACTTCGAGCGACCCTGCTTTCTGTCCGCGACACCGACCGCATCCAACGCGCCGCGCACGATATGGTATCGCACGCCGGGGAGGTCCTTGACGCGGCCGCCCCTCACGAGGACGATGGAGTGCTCCTGAAGATTGTGCCCAACGCCGGGAATATACGTGGTCACTTCCATACCGTTTGTCAACCGCACGCGAGCGACCTTCCGCAAGGCCGAGTTCGGCTTCTTGGGCGTGGACGTATAGACGCGTAGGCAGACACCCCGTTTCTGCGGGCACGACTTCAGCGCGGGACTCTTGGTCTTTGCGTGTGCGAGTTGCCGCCCTTTTCTCACCAACTGATTGATTGTAGGCATTGGATCGTCGCTCTCGTGTTCAAGGCACCAAAACTGTCCGCGTTGTCACTCTTCTGGGGCAAAGCCGCTGGATTATAATGACCGACCTGCACGGTGTCAAGGCAGTCGACACCGTGCAGAGCGATTTTTTTACGAACTCGCCGGCTCGCTCGAGGCCGCCACGACGCCCTCGCGCGGCAAGCTCGGCGCTTCCGGTTGTCCGACCGCGACCGGTTCGGGCTTCGGGCTGATGACGAAGGTATCGCGATACTCTTCGAAGCCCGTTCCCGCGGGAATGAGTCGCCCGACGATCACGTTTTCCTTCAACCCCAGCAGGTTATCTTCGCGTCCGTTGATCGCCGCTTCCGTCAGCACGCGTGTCGTCTCTTGGAACGACGCCGCCGAGATGAAACTGTCGGTGGTCAACGCGGCCTTCGTAATGCCGAGCAGCACGGGTTTGCCGATGGCCGGCCTGCCCCCCTTCTTCATCACACGGTCATTCTCTTCCTCAAAGGCCAGCTTGCTGACCTGGCTGCCGGGGAGAAATTCAGTGTCCCCCGGGTCTTCAATGCGGACCTTCCGCAGCATCTGGCGCACGATGATCTCGATGTGCTTGTCGTTGATCGACACGCCCTGCAGCCGGTAGACATCCTGCACCTCGTCCACGAGATACTTTTGCAACTCGTTGGGACCCAGGACGTCCAGGATGTCGTGAGGGTTCGCCGATCCGTCCATCAACGGCTCCCCGGCCCGCACCCAGTCGCCTTCATGGACATTCACGTGCTTGCCCTTGGGAATGAAGTACTCCTTCGTGTCGCCCATTTTGTTGTCGACGATCACCTTCCGCTGGCCCTTGACGAACCCGCCGTAGGAAACTTCGCCGTCGATCTCGCTGATCACGGCCTGCTCCTTCGGCTTCCGCGCCTCGAACAGCTCCGCGACGCGCGGCAGACCGCCGGTGATGTCCTTCGTCTTCGTCGTTTCACGCGGGATCTTCGCGAGCACGTCGCCGGGGTGGACCATGCTGCCCTTCTCGACGAAAATGTGCGCGCCCACGGGCAACAGATAGCGGGCCACCGTGTTGGAGCCGCCCGACACTTTCGCCGTCTTGCCGCCCTCGTCCTTGATCGACACGCGGGGACGAAGGGTCGCGCCGCTGTGCTCGATGATGACCTTGCGCGACAGGCCGGTCACCTCGTCGAACTCTTCCTTCATGGTGACGCCTTCGATGATGTCGCCGTAGGCCACTTTCCCGCCGACCTCGGTCAAGATCGTCAGCGAATAGGGGTCCCACTCCACCAACTTCTGCCCCAGGGCCACGCGCTCTCCGTCGGGCACCTTGATCTTGGCGCCATAGACGACCGGATACTTCTCACGTTCCCGACCGTTTTCATCGACGATCGCGATCTTCGCGTTCCGGTTCATGACGACCCATTCGCCGTCCTTGTTCCGTACCGCGATCCCGGCGTTGTGAACGTCGGCATTCTTCTTCGCGTCGAAGCTCATGAATTTCATGTAGCCGGCGTGCTTCGCCTCGAGCACGGTCTGCTCGACGACCTTGCTCGCCGTGCCGCCGATGTGAAACGTCCGCATTGTGAGCTGCGTGCCCGGCTCGCCGATGGATTGGGCCGCAATGACGCCGACCGGCTCGCCTTTTTCCACCAACCGTCCACGCGCCAAGTCCCGACCGTAGCAGGCCTGACAGACGCCGCGGCGTGATTGACACGTCAGCACCGAGCGGATCTTCACGCGATCGACGGCCGCCTCGACCACGTCCTTGGTCCGGTCTTCGGTGATCTCTTCGTTGAAGGACACGATGATCTCGCCGGTCACCGGATCCCGGATGTCCTCGGCCGCCAACCGGCCGAGAATGCGTTCCTCGATCGGTTGAATGATCTCGCCGCCCTCGACCAAGGCGCTCACATAGATGCCGTCGGTCGTGCCGCAGTCGATTTCGCTGATGATGACGTCCTGCGCGATATCGACCAGCCTCCGGGTCAAGTAACCGGAATTGGCGGTCTTCAACGCCGTGTCGGCGAGACCCTTGCGGGCTCCGTGGGTGGAGATGAAGTACTGCAAGACCGTCAGTCCTTCGCGGAAATTGGCCGTGATCGGCGTCTCGATGATTTCGCCCGACGGCTTCGCCATCAAGCCGCGCATGCCGCCCAACTGCCGGATCTGCTGCGAGCTGCCGCGCGCGCCGGAGTCGGCCATCATGAAAATCGGATTGAACGCCTCCGGCTTGCTCGGATCGCCGCCGGCGCCCAGTTCCTTCATCATCTCGCCCGCGACCTGTTCGGTCACGTGGGCCCAGATGTCAATGACTTTGTTGTAGCGCTCGCCGTTTGTGATCAATCCTTCGGCGTACTGGCGTTCGATTTCGTTCACCTCGCGCTGCGCCTTCGCGATCAATTCTTCTTTCTTCGTCGGGATGTGCATGTTGTCGATGCAAATCGACACGCCCGCCCGGGTGGCATACTGGAAGCCGGTGTCCTTAATCTTGTCGAGGAACATCACGGTTTCCCGATGCCCCGCCTGACGGTAGACGGCATCGATCAGCTTGGTGACTTCCTTTTTCGTCATCAATTTGTTCGCGTAGGAGAACGGCATGCCGGGCGGCAACACTTCAGACAGAATCACGCGGCCGACGGTCGTTTGCACGAGGTTCCCCTCGATGCGGACCTTGATCCTGGCATGCTCCTCGATTTCGCGTGCGTCGAACGCGATCCGCACTTCTTCCGGCGAGGCGAAGATCTTGCCCTCTCCTTTGGCGCCGACCCGCTCCTTCGTGAGCCAGTAGCACCCCAACACCATATCCTGGGACGGCACAGCGATCGGTTTGCCGTTGGCCGGCGACAGGATGTTGTTGATGGACATCATAAGCACCCGGGCTTCGACCTGCGCCTCGACGGAGAGCGGCACGTGCACCGCCATTTGATCTCCGTCGAAGTCGGCGTTGAATGCGGCGCACACGAGCGGGTGGAGCCGGATGGCCTTGCCTTCGACCAACACGGGATCGAACGCCTGGATACCCAGCCGGTGGAGCGTCGGCGCCCGGTTCAAGAGCACGGGATGCTCCCGAATGACTTCGTCGAGTACGTCCCACACTTCGGGGCGTTCCTTCTCCACGAGGCGCTTCGCGCTCTTGATGGTCGTCGCGGCCCCGCGCTCTTCGAGCTTGTGGAAGATGAACGGCTTGAACAGCTCCAATGCCATCTTCTTCGGAAGGCCGCCCTGGTGGAGCCTGAGCTCAGGCCCCACGACGATGACCGTCCGGCCCGAATAATCCACGCGCTTGCCGAGCAGGTTCTGCCGGAATCGTCCCTGCTTGCCCTTCAGCATGTCGCTCAGCGATTTCAGCGGCCGCTTGTTCGGCCCACGAATGGCGCGGCCGCGGCGCCCGTTGTCGAACAGCGCGTCGACGGCCTCCTGCAGCATCCGCATTTCATTGCGGATGATCACGCCGGGCGCCTTCAATTCCATTAGCCGCTTCAGCCGATTGTTGCGGTTGATCACGCGCCGATAGAGGTCGTTGAGGTCCGACGTCGCGAACCGGCCTCCGTCCAAGGGCACCAAAGGGCGCAACTCGGGGGGCAGCACCGGAATCACGTCCATGATCATCCACTCGGGCTTGTTGCCCGACTTCCGGAAGGCCTCGATCACCTTCAACTGCTTCGCGTGCTTCTTCTTCAGCGCGGCCGACGTGGACGTTTTCGACTTACCCTTGATCTCGTCCCACTTGGCGTTGATGTCGATCTTGCGCAGCAGCTCTCGGATCGCTTCCGCGCCGATGCCCACCTTGTAGGAATTCGGGGCATACTCCGACTGCAGCTGCCGGAGCTTTTCCTCGCTGACGAGTTCTTTCTCCGTCAGGTCGGTCTGGCCGGGATCGACGCAGACATAGCTCTCGAAGTAGAGAATCTTCTCCAATTGCTTCAAGCTCATGTCGAGCAGGGTCCCGATCCGGCTCGGCACGCCCTTCAAGAACCAGATGTGCGCGACCGGCGCGGCGAGCTCGATGTGCCCCATGCGCTCACGGCGCACTTTGCTTTGAATGACTTCGACGCCGCACTTGTCACACACGATGCCGCGGTGCTTCATGCGCTTGTATTTGCCGCAGTTGCACTCCCAGTCCTTGATCGGCCCGAAAATCTTCGCGCAAAACAACCCGTCTTTTTCCGGCTTGAACGATCGGTAGTTGATCGTCTCGGGCTTCTTTACCTCGCCGTAGGACCAGGACCGGATTTTTTCCGGCGACGCGATCCGAATCCGCATCGCGTCGAACGACACCGAGTCCCGCGGCTTTTCAAACAATGTGTATACGCCTTCCAAGGTAGTGACCTCCTCTGATGCCGGCATCCGCCGGCACACAAGTGGTTAGTCTTGCGTCTTGACCAATTCCACGTCGAGCCCCAAGCTCTGGAGTTCCTTGACCAAGACGTTGAACGACTCGGGCAACCCTGGCTCGAGGAACGGTTCGCCTTTGACCACCGCTTCGTACATGCGCGACCGGCCCGGGACGTCGTCGGACTTCACCGTGAGGAATTCTTGCAGCGTCGAGGCGGCTCCATAGGCCTGCAACGCCCAGACTTCCATCTCTCCCAAACGCTGACCGCCGAACTGCGCTTTGCCGCCCAGCGGCTGCTGGGTGACGAGGGAGTACGGACCGATCGACCGCGCATGGATCTTGTCGTCCACCAGGTGATGTAGTTTCAGCACGTACATGTATCCGACCGTCACGGGACTGCCGAAAGGTTCGCCAGTCCGGCCGTCCATGAGGACGGCTTGCCCGCTGGCCGACAGTTTGGCTTTCTTCAGCAGATCCTTGATCTCCTTCTCCGACGCGCCGTCGAAGACGGGACTGGCCACCTTGATGCCGAGGGCCTTCGCCGCCCAGCCCAGGTGGGTCTCAAGAATCTGTCCCACGTTCATGCGTGAGGGCACGCCGAGCGGGTTGAGAACGATTTCGACCGGCGTGCCGTCCGGCAGATACGGCATGTCTTCTTCCGGCAGCACCCGGGACACGACGCCCTTGTTGCCGTGCCGGCCCGCCATCTTGTCGCCGACCTGAATCTTGCGCTTCATCGAGATGTAGACCTTGACGAGCTTGATCACCCCCGGCGGCAATTCATCACCGCGCTTGAGACGACCGACCTTCTCGTCGTACAGCGTCTGGAGAATCTCGATTTGCTCCTTCGCTCGGCGCTCGACATCCTCCAGTTCCTTCTGCTCGTCCGGATCGCTGAGGATGATGTAGCGCACGGTCTCGTCGGGCAGGCGCTTTAAAATTTCTGCCGTCAGCTTGCCCTTCTTCTTCAGAATGACATCGCCGGTTTCGGGGTCCATCAAATCGCGCCCGACGACCTTGCCGAGCAACAGCTTTCGGATCTTCTTCGTCTTTTCTTCTTCGATGATCCGCAGCTCTTCATGGTGATCGCGCTGCAGCTTCATCTGATCTTCGGTCTCGATACTCTTCGACCGCTCGTCCTTGTCGAGCCCCTTGCGGGAGAAGATCTTCACGTCCACGACGATTCCCTCGACGCCGGGCGGAACCGTCAACGACGTATCCTTCACGTCTCCGGCCTTTTCGCCGAAGATCGCCCGCAGGAGCTTCTCTTCCGGCGTCAATTGCGTCTCGCCCTTGGGCGTGACTTTCCCGACGAGGATGTCGCCCGGCTTCACCTCGGCGCCGATGCGGATAATTCCGCTCTCGTCGAGATTGCGCAACGCCTCCTCACCGACGTTCGGAATATCGCGGGTGATGTCTTCCTTCCCCAGCTTGGTGTCGCGGGCTTCGACCTCGAACTCTTCGATGTGGATCGAAGTGAACGCGTCCTCGCGCACCAGCTTTTCACTCAAGAGAATGGCGTCCTCGAAGTTGTACCCGCCCCACGGCATGAAGGCGACGAGGACGTTCTTCCCGAGCGCGAGCTCTCCTTGATCGATCGCGGGTCCGTCAGCCAAGACTTGGCCCTTCTTCACAGGCTGGCCGATTCGGACGATCGGGGTCTGGGTGATGCAGGTGTTCTGATTGCTGCGCTGGAACTTGATCAGGTCGTAGACGTCGAGTCCCGAATCGTTCCGCTTGCGCCCTTCTTTCGAATCGGCTCGGACCACGATCCGCGTGGCATCGACGCTCTCCACGACGCCGCTGCGCCTCGCCTGCACGACATAGCCCGAGTCCCGCGCGACGACGGCTTCCATACCCGTACCGACGAGCGGCGCCTCGGCCTTCAACAGCGGAACGGCCTGGCGCTGCATATTGGATCCCATCAGGGCGCGGTTCGCGTCGTCATGCTCCAAGAAGGGCACGAGGGCCGTCGCCACGCTCACGACTTGCTTCGGCGACACGTCCATGTACTCGACCTTCTCGGGCGTGACCGTGACGAAGTCACCGCCCGATCTCGCCGATACGGTTTCCGACACCAGCCGGCCGGAGGCATCGACCTTCGAGTTCGCCTGCGCGATGAGATACTTGTCGCCCTCGATCGCGGACAAGAACTCGATTTGATCCGTGACCCGGCCTTTCTCGACCCGCCGATACGGCGCTTCGATGAATCCGAATTCATTGATGCGCGCGTACGTTGCCAGAGACGTGATCAGGCCGATGTTCGGCCCTTCCGGCGTCTCGATCGGACAGATGCGGCTGTAATGGGACGGATGCACGTCGCGCACCTCAAACCCCGCCCGTTCCCTCGTCAAGCCGCCGGGACCCAATGCGGAGAGCCGCCGCTTGTGCGTGATTTCGGCCAGCGGATTGGTCTGGTCCATGAACTGTGACAGCTGGCTGCTGCTGAAAAACTCCTTCACCGCGGCCACGACCGGCTTGGCGTTGATCAGGTCATGGGGGAGCACCGTCTCCATGTCGAGGAGGTTCATGCGCTCCTTGATGCTCCGCTCCATGCGCACCAATCCCAGACGGAACTGATTCTCCAGCAACTCTCCCACGGAGCGGACGCGGCGATTGCCCAAGTGATCGATATCGTCGATTTCTCCCTTGCCCATCTTCAGGTTGACGAGATAGCGGATGACCTCGACGATGTCCTGTGCCGTCAGCGTCCGTTGTTCCAGCGGCAGATCGAGGCCCAGCTTTTTATTGAGCTTCAACCGGCCGACCGGGGAGAGGTCGTATCGTTTCGGGTTGAGAAATAAATTATCGAACAGCGCTCTGGCCGTCTCGACCGACGGCGTTTCTCCCGGCCTGAGCCGGCGATAGATTTCGACCATCGCCTCTTCCTTCGAGCCGGTCCGCTCCATCTCCAACGTGTCGAGGATGACCGGGGTCGCCGTTGCCGTATCGAAATAAATCACCTTGAATTCTTCGATCTCGGTCTCAAGGATGCGCTCGACGATCTCGGCCGTCAGCCGCTGGTTCTTCTCGGCGATCTTGTTCTTCTTGTCGTCGACCAACTCCGTGAGGACCGCGCGACCCACCAGTTCCGTCGGGGACAAGGGAATTTCCTTCACGCCCGCCGCCTTCAACTTGGCGATCAGGCCCTTGGTGAGCTTGGCGCCCTCTCGGACGAGAGGTTCCTTCCCCCCCTTCTCGGTCAATTCCATCGTGCAGCGGAGGCCCTGATGAATCTCAGGATCCAGCTTGCGCATCAACCTGCCCTTCACCACCCGGATCTCCTCGACCGGGTAGTACATCTTCAGCAAGTCATCGCCCGAATAGCCGAAGGCCTTCAGGAGAATGGTCGCAGGCATCTTCCGCCGCCGGTCGATGCGCACATACAAAATGTCGCGGGCATCAAACTCAAAGTCCAGCCACGATCCGCGGTAGGGGATGATCCGCGCGCTGTACAACACCTTGCCGCTCGCGTGGGTCCGGCCTTTGTCATGGGTGAACGAGGCGCCCGGGGAACGGTGCAACTGGCTCACGACGACGCGTTCCGTGCCGTTGACGATGAACGTGCCCCGCTCGGTCATGAGCGGCAGTTCTCCGACGTAGACCTCTTGCTCTCGCACGTCCAAGACCTTCTTCTTCGGACCCTTATCTTCCTTGTCGAAGACCACCAGACGAACGCGCAGTTTCAGCGGCACCGCGAAGGTCATGCCCTGCTCAAGGCATTCGCGCTCGTCATATTTCGGCGTGCCGAGCGTGTAGCTCGTGAACTCGAGCACCGCGGTATTGTTGTAGTCCGGAATCGGAAACACGCTGGCGAGCGCAGCCTGCAAACCGTGATCTTTCCGCCGCTCCGGCTCGACCTCGAACTGGAGAAAGTCTTCGTACGACCGCTTCTGGATTTCGATCAAATCCGGGATGTCGATGCTCGTTCGGATGCGAGAGAAATCTTTCCGTTCGACGAACTCTTGTAGAGTCGTGTCGGGCATCAGCGCTCCTCCACTAATCGATGTAAAGAGGCAAGTGGCCAAATATCACCGGCCAATCGTGGACGGGCCGACGCCCGATCCCCCGATCGACCGGTTGAACGATTGACGAGTGACGAGTGATGCTTACTTGATCTCGACTTTCGCGCCGCTCTCTTCGAGCTTCTTTTTCATGGTGTCTGCTTCTTCCTTGGTGACGCCGGTCTTGACGGGCTTCGGCGCGCCTTCCACGAGGTCCTTGGCTTCCTTCAAGCCCAGGCTCGTGAGCTCGCGGACGACCTTGATGATCTGAATCTTTTTGTCCGCTGGTGCGGACGCCAAGACGACGTCGAACGCCGTTTTTTCCTCGGCCGGTGCAGCGGCAGCGCCTCCGGCGGCGGGTGCGGCGGCCACGGCCACGGGCGCGGCGGCGGTGACACCAAAGCGTGCCTCCAAACCCTTCACCAATTCCGCCAGATCGAGCACGCTCATGCTCTCAATGGCCTTGATCAACTCATCCTGCGACAACTTCCCTTCAGTAGCTGGCATGTCCCCTTCTCCTTTCCGTTTATCCTGAATGGCGGCAATGACTCTGACAAACTTGGTCAGCACGGCGTTCAACGTATACACGACGCCGCGAATCGGCCCTTGCATGGCCGACAACAGCATCGCGATCAAGACCTCCTTCTTCGGCAGCTTGGCCACGGCAGCCAGCTCGGCGGGCTGAAGCAGCTTCCCTTCCAAGACGCCCAGGGTGATCTTCATCTTCTCTTCACGCTTTTCGGCAGAGAGAAAATCGCGAAGCACCTTGGTCGGCAGGACGGGATCATCGTAGCCGATAACGACCCCGGTCGGCCCCTTGAGATGGCTCTTTAATCCCGAGAGCGCCGTCCCTTCCGATGCCCGGATCGCGAGGGTGTTCTTCACGACCTTGTATTCGGCCTTCGCGCCGCGGAGTTGCTTGCGAAGTTCCGTCACCTGATTCACCGGCAGACCGAGACACTCCGTGATGATGGCCAGGCGCGCACGGGCAAACTTCTCGCTCAATTCCGCGACCGCGGTCGCTTTCTGTTCTTTCTTCATCTCAGTCCTCTTCTTTCGCTCTCATATAGCAGGGCAACCACAGAGGCTTCCCAATCCTGCGCAGCCCCGTCCTGCGCGGACATCGGCCGAAAGGCGCGTCGCTGATGCTAACTCCATTGCTTGGCCAAGCCGACGGCGTCAAGCTTCACGCCGGGGCCCATGGTGCTCGAAATGGTGACACTCCTGAGATATCGCCCCTTGACGGACGCGGGTCTCGCCTTGACGACGGCCTCCAGCACCGCCGACGCGTTGTCGTACAACTGCTCGGGTTTGAACGACACTTTCCCCACAGGGACCTGGACGATACCCGCTTTTTCAGTCTTGTACTCTACGCGACCCTTCCTGATTTCGGCCACGGCCTTCCCGACCTCGAACGTGACGGTTCCGGTTTTCGGATTCGGCATGAGGCCCCGAGGACCGAGTACTTTGCCCAATTTCCCGACCGAAGCCATGAGGTCCGGCGTGGCGATGGCATAGTCGAACTCCATCCATCCGCCTTTAATCTTCTCCATGAGATCATCAGAGCCGACGTAGTCGGCACCCGCCTGGCGGGCTTCCTGTTCTTTTTCACCCTTGGCAAACACCAGGACACGCACCTGCTTCCCCGTGCCATGAGGCAACGACGTCGTCCCGCGGACCATCTGATCGGATCGTTTCGGATCGATGCCGAGACGGATGGCCAAATCCACGGATTCGTCGAACTTGGCATACGCCACGTTCTTCACCACGCTGACCGCTTCGCGAAGCGAATACTGCCGCGGCTCGACCTTCTCCTGCGCAGCCTTCATCTTCTTTCCCATTCCCGTTCTCCCTCTTGGCCTAACCTTGAATGACGACGCCCATACTCCGGGCCGTACCTTCGATAATCTTGATCGCTCCGTCCAAGTCAGCGGCATTCAAGTCCGCCATCTTCTTCTGGGCAATTTCGTGGAGCTGTTTCCTCGTAATCTTGCCAACCTTATCCTTTTGCGGCACGCCAGAGCCCTTGATGATCCCGGCCGCCTTCTTCAGAAGATCGGACGCCGGCGGAGTCTTGAGCACGAAGGAAAAGGTGCGGTCCTTATAGACCGTGATGACCACGGGAATGATGCTGTCGCCCTCTTTTTGAGTCTTGGCGTTGAACTGCTTGCAGAACTCCATGATATTGACGCCATGTTGACCCAATGAAGGTCCCACCGGCGGTGCGGGATTCGCCTTGCCGGCCGGGATCTGCAGCTTGATCTGTGCTGAAACTTCCTTCGCCATGTCCTGTTCCTCATCCTCGCCGGGAGCCGTCCGTCTTCAGCTCTCAGCAGACTCGATTATGTAGAAGCTGACAGCCGACGGGTACTCGCTGACGGCTCCGGACTCAAATTCGCTCGACCTGCAAGAACCCCAACTCGACCGGGGTGGAGCGACCGAAGATGCTCACCATGACCTTGAGCCGGTTGTGGTCCTGATCCACCTCGTCGACCATGCCGTTGAATCCCATGAAGGGTCCGTCAACGATGCGGACGTTGTCGCTTTTGATGAACTTGACCTGTTCGCGCGGCCCCGCGCTTCCGGCGTCGACCTGCTTCAGGAGTTCGGCCACTTCTTCGTTGGTCAACGGCGTCGGTTGCGCGCCTCCTCCGACAAACCCCGTCACTTTCGGGGTGTCCTTGATCATCTGGAGCACGTCATCGGACAAAGGCGTCTCGAGTTCGACAAGGACATATCCGGGAAAAAACTTCCTGCGTGACGTCCGACGTTTCCCATCCTTGATCTCGATGACGTCCTCGGTCGGCACCAGCACCTGCCCCAGCTGCTCCGTCAGGCCCATTTGATTGGCCCGCTCGAGCAAGCTCGTTTTGACTCGTCCCTCAAAGCCTGCGTACGTGTGGATAACGTACCAATGTTTTGCCATACCCCTTACCTCGAATTGCCCATGGAACTGGAGCCTCCCCGTTAAAGAATCTTCGCCACGAACCACGCCAGGAAAGAATCGACGACCGACAAATAGAGCGACATCAGCACACAAAACACGATGACGACGGTCGTTGATCCCATTGTCTCGGCCTTGGTCGGGAAAGAGACTTTTTTCAGTTCCGCCCGGACATCGGTGAGGAACTGCTTGACCGAATCGATCATTCGTTTGAACATACAGCCGCTACTCCTTAGGAAAATGACGGGACGCGATCAAAACCTGACCTGTTGCCCGTCGTCGTTTCCCCGCCCATCTGAAAAACAGGGCTGCCTATGGACCAGGTATGAAGTGGCAGGGGCACTAGGATTTGAACCCAGACTCTCGGTTTTGGAGACCGATGTGCTGCCATTAACACCATGCCCCTCCGGTTAGGAACCTTCATGTGCCAGGCGACGACCTCCGGGAGTGGCGCAGACCCCAGCCTGGTCCCAGCAGGTCACTTCACTTCCTTGTGCGGCTGATGTTTTCGGCAGAACTTGCAGAACTTATTACGCTCCAACCGGTCAGGATCGTTCTTCTTGTTCTTGTTGGTCGAATAGTTCCGCTGTTTACAGACCGTACAGGCTAAATCGATGATTTCTCGCATCGTCCTCTCCGTACATCGTCAGGCGGCAAGCGTGAGCCCCATGCGGGCTTGGGTCAACGGTCGACGTCCGACGGTGAATTCTCCGCTCCTACGCCAATATTTCGGTCACGACGCCGGAGCCGACCGTCTTGCCGCCCTCGCGGATCGCAAACCGCAACCCCTGATCCATCGCGATCGGGCTGATGAGCTCGGCCGTGACGCTCACGTTGTCTCCCGGCATCACCATCTCCACCCCCGGATTG
>DASTSI010000184.1:0-21408 GCA_035760745.1 Nitrospira sp.
CCGTCATCGGATTCAGCAAGACGGTGGCCCGCGAGTATGCGAGCCGCAACATCACCGTCAACGCCGTCGCTCCCGGGTTCATCGATACGGCGATGACCCAAGGGCTGTCCGCCGATGTCAAGGAGACGTTGCAGAAACAGATCCCGCTCGGGCGCCTCGGCACGCCGGCGGATGTTGCCGCCGCCGTCCGATTTCTGGTATCCGAAGAAGCAGCGTATATCACCGGGCACGTGCTCCACGTCAACGGCGGCATGCTGATGGCATGATGCACGGTTGACCGTGTTCATTGGACGGCAGCGAGTCACAGACCCCGGCAGTACAGATCGAGCGCCGTTCGACGGCGGCATCCGGGGCGTTCACAGCTACAATAGGAGGGAACGACATCCATGGCCACGGTAGATGAGCGGGTGAAGAAGATCATCGCGGAACAACTCGGCGTCGAGGAGGATGAAGTGACGAACGAGGCGAGTTTCGTCGAAGACCTCGGGGCCGATTCGCTCGACACGGTCGAGTTGGTGATGGCGCTCGAGGAAGAATTCGGGATCGAAATCCCGGATGAGGACGCCGAAAAGATTTTGACGGTCGGAAAAGCCTTGGATTACATCAAGGAAAAGGCTTAGCCCGCTGAATGGCATGACGGAACGGGCACCGAGGCGCATTGTCGTGACCGGCTTGGGGTTGGTGACTCCCCTAGGGACCGGTGTGGAGAAAACCTGGAAGGCGCTCTGTGCCGGCGAGTCCGGGATCGGGCGGATCACGAAATTTGATCCCACCGGGTTTGACGCGCAGATCGCCGGCGAAGTGAAAGACTTCGATCCGGCGGCGTTCATCGAGAAAAAAGAAATCAAAAAGATGGACACCTTCATCCACTATGCCGTGGGCGCGGCCCAGATGGCGGTGGACGATGCCGGTTTGAAAGTGCCTCCGGAAGAGGCCGTTCGGATCGGGGTCTATATCGGCTCCGGCATCGGTGGACTCGGCTCCATCGAACATTACCACGATGTTCTTAAGGAAAAAGGACCGGGCCGTGTGTCCCCTTTCTTCATCCCAATGACCATCATCAATCTGGCGTCGGGGCAAGTGGCCATCAGGCTCGGTGCGAAGGGGCCGAATTCCTGTGCGGTGACCGCCTGCGCGACCGGCAATCATTGCATCGGCGACGCGGTCCGCTTAATTCAGCGCGGCGACGCAGACGTCATGGTTGCCGGTGGCGCCGAAGCGGCGATTACACGGCTCGGCGTGGCGGGATTCGCGGCCGCGAAGGCTCTGTCCTTTCGGAACGCCGAGCCGACGAGGGCCAGCCGGCCTTTTGACAAGGATCGGGACGGCTTTGTGCTCGGGGAAGGCGCGGGCGTCATCGTGCTCGAGGAAGCGCAACATGCGCGACGCCGTGGCGCCAGGATCTATGCGGAAGTCATCGGATATGGCATGAACAGCGACGCGTACCATATTACTGCGCCGTCGGAAGGCGGGGAAGGCGCCGTCCGCTGCATGGAGCTTGCCCTGAAGGACGCCGGCATCGCAAAAGACGAAGTCGGCTATATCAACGCGCACGGTACGTCCACCATGGCGGATGCCATCGAGACGAAAGCCATCAAGCAAGTGTTCGGCGAGCGGGCGTACCGAATTCCCGTGAGCTCGACCAAATCGATGACCGGACATTTGCTCGGAGCCGCCGGCGGCATCGAAGCCGTCTTCAGCATTCTGGCCTTGCATCACGGTGTGCTGCCGCCCACCATCAACCTCGACAATCCCGATCCGGAATGCGATCTTGATTACGTTCCGCATAAAGCCAGATCGGCTTCGATCACCGTCGCGCTGTCGAACTCGTTTGGCTTCGGCGGCGTCAATGCCTGCCTGCTTTTCAGGAAAGTGGACGCCTGATCACTCTTCTCCGGATGCCCAGGGGCGCCATGAACCCCCGTCCTTCCACCGACGATCTTCAGGCCGTGCTGGCCTATCGATTCGTCAATCGGACGCTGCTCCAGGAGGCCTTGACTCATTCCTCGTATGTCAATGAGCAGAGAGGGCCCGACGGGACGCACAACGAACGGCTGGAATTTCTCGGCGATGCGGTCCTGTCCCTGGTGATGAGCGAATATCTCGCGGCCCACCTGCCGCTCTACTCGGAGGGGGCGCTGTCGAAGCTGAAGGCCCAGCTCGTCAGTGAATCGTCGCTCGCTCGTGTGGCGAGGCGGCTGAAGCTGGGAGATCACCTCAAGCTGGGGCGCGGCGAGGAACGCTCGAAAGGGCGCGAAAAAGACTCGTTACTGAGCGACGCCGTCGAGGCGGTGATTGCGGCCGTCCACCTCGACGGGGGGTTCGCGGCTAGCCGAGCCGTGACGCTGCGGCTGTTCCAGGATGAGCTGACGGCGGCCGTTGAAGGACAAGAGCCGGGCGCCGAGGACTACAAAACCCAATTCCAGGAGTGGTGTCAGAAGCGATACGAACGGCTCCCGCGGTACGAAACGGTGCGACAGTCTGGTCCCGACCACGATAAGCTGTTCGAAGTCGAAGCATCCGTGAAGGACGAAGTCGTGGGAAGGGGAACGGGTCGAAGCAAAAAAGAGGCGGAGCAATCCGCGGCCAAACAAGCGTTGCAGAGGCTCGAGAGGCCGGCGACGCGATCGTGATAGGATCACGTAGACCTCATGGGACGTGACATCTTAAGGAGGAGACGATGCAGAAATGGCTATGGGCATTCATCATTGCGGGTCTCGGCACGAGTTTGTACTGTGGAGCCATGGTCGGCGCAGCGGACAAGGCGGGGAAGGCCGAACCGGCGAAGTCCCCGCGGGCAATTATCAAGACGAAATTCGGCGAGATGGAGATCGCGTTTTTCCCTGACAAGGCTCCGAACCACGTCAATAACTTCGTCAAGCTCGCCAAGTCGGGGTTCTACAACGGGACGATCTTTCACCGGGTCATTCCCGGCTTCATGATTCAAGGGGGGGACCCGAATACCAAGGACCCGAACAAGCCGGAGACCTACGGCATGGGAGGACCCAACGAGCGGGTGAAGGCCGAATTCAACGATATTCCGCACCGGCGCGGGATCGTATCGATGGCGCGCACCAATGATCCCAACAGCGCCGGCTCGCAATTCTTCATCGTGGTGAAAGACTCCAACTTCCTCGACGGTCAATACACCGTGTTCGGTGAGGTCGTAAAGGGAATGGACGTCGCGGACAAGATCGTCAATCTTCCCCGGAACCCCCGCGATCTCCCGAGCGAGC
This sequence comes from Nitrospira sp., assembly GCA_035760745.1. GTDB lineage: Bacteria > Nitrospirota > Nitrospiria > Nitrospirales > Nitrospiraceae > Nitrospira_C. The sequence continues at coordinate 3,237 of DASTSI010000184.1, forward strand.
GGGCGGAAATGACCGTGACGGTGGTGGAATAGGACGAACAGCGGGATGCCGCGGATCGCCGTGACACGGCTCATGTCCGTCGTCCGGGTGCCATTGGTGGCGCTCGTGCTGCTGTCGGCGTGCGGGAGCAAGCCTGAGGTTAAGCCTGCTCCACCGCCGGCCGAACTGGGTCCGAAAGCCATCCTCAAGACCAAGTTCGGAGAGATGCACATCAAATTCTATCCCGACCTGGCACCCAAACATGTCGAGAATTTTATCGCACTCGCCAAGTCGGGGTTCTATAACGGCACGATCTTTCACCGCGTCATTCCGGGCTTCATGATTCAGGGCGGGGATCCGAACACCAAGAATTCGCTTCGCAAGGAGACGTACGGCCAAGGTGGTCCGAAGGACGAAAAAGGCAACCCGATTCTTCTCAAGGCGGAATTCAGCGATACTCCGCACAAGCGGGGGATCGTGTCGATGGCTCGCGCCAGCGAGCCGGATACGGCCGGCTCGCAGTTCTTCATCGTGATCGAGAATTCACCGTTCCTCGATCGGAAGTACACGGTGTTCGGCGAGGTGACCAGGGGTCTCGGCGTGGCGGACAAGATCGCAGCCTTGCCGCGCAACGAGCAGGACCTGCCCAACGAGCGGGTGGAGATGACGGTGACGATCGTGGAGTGAGGCGGCGGCTATTTGAGTGTTCCGAGGTACTGGCGCAATTTCACCCGCTCAGAAGGCAGAAAGAGGATGAAGCTCATGCCGAAGGCGCTGCCCGAAGCCCAACGGATGGAAGCCCGCTCGACTTTGACCGGGTCGGATTGGCCGGGAAGGTGGAGCCACACTTGGAGTTCCAGTCCCTCAGCGACGTTCACATCCGATTCTGCCCGGCAGCCGGAGGGAGAAATGTTCGTGACAGTGGCCTCCCCCTCGATCTCATCCGAGCGAAATCCCAGCGAGCAACGAAAGTTTACGCGCTGAGCCTTCCGGATTTTTCGTTCCTTTGCCCCCTTCTCAGCCTTCATTGCACACCGCTGCCGCCGGCAAGGCCTGAAGAAGAATAGTCTACCGGTGGTGATGCTCGCAACCGGGGCCGTGGGTATGCAGTTCGGAGCCCGCAGGAGGCGCGAAGGACTGGCCCGGGAGGACGATCCGGCCTCCTTCCCGCTGGCTGGCAAGATGCGCAGCAATCTCGGGATGGTATGAGCGGACATACCCGATCAGTCCGCCGATAAAGCGCTGGGATTGAAACCCAGTCCCCGAAAAGTCGGCGATGAACCGGATGGCGCGGTCGAGAATCTCCGGTGCGGTGGAGGCATCCGCGATGTTCTGAGGATTCTGCTTCTTGAACGTCTCGTATTCTTTCTTCAAGTGCTCGGCGAAGACCGGCACGGGAGACGCCGGGACGTGAAGCGGGCTCAACGTGCGCCGCAAGGCCTGGATGGCTGCGATGATCTCAGCATCCTGCCCGTCCCGCCGACCGAGAAAATAGCTGAAGGTCACGACTTCGATCAGGTTGTAGAGTGCGACCGCCCTTTCCCCTCCCAGTTCGGCCAGGTCCCGGTAGAATTCCCGCCGCAGGGGCATGAACTGCTCTCCCAATCGCTTCTGCTGATAGTCGCTTCCTGTTCCGAGGTACACGCAATCATTCGGACAGGAGACGCGGACGATACGATGTTCGCCACAGCAGATGGTGCAGATCAGTCCCCGGAGCGCGGGACAAGGGCGCTTGCCTTTTCGCTGTCCGCAATAGACACACTGGCTCATTTCTTCGTGCCTTCGGCGCCTGGCTTGGGCGGAGGGGGAACGAAACCGTAGTCTGCCAAGGTCCGCTTCTCTTGCTTACCCTTGCCCTCCGACGGGGTTTCCAATCCGTTCATTTCGGCTGCCTGTGCGGCTTCGTAGGGTACCAGGATCAGATTGCGTGTGCGGTCGATGCTGAGGTCCGCGGGGGATGGAAGATATTCCGCAATCACCTGGAATTTTTTGTCCCAGGTCATCCGCCAAACCTTCCCCGTGGTCGAGTCCGAGACATACATGTTGCCCCATCGGTCGAAATCCACCCCGCGCAGATTGCTGAATCGGCCGGAGAAGAAACCATTCGAGACCAGTTCCGTGAGGGCGCCGTCCGGCGAGATCTCGAAAATCTTGCCCTTGTCCCAGCTGACCGCGATGACGTGCCCGGACTTCGGATGAACGGCAAGGCCGGCCGGCCCGCTCAGCGCCGAATCGGCGAGCAACAGCGAAGGCTTTTTCGTTCCCAGGTCGATTCGATAAATTCGGTTGGCTTTTTGATCAGAACAGTACAGCAGTCCTTTCCCGTCCCAGACGACGTCGGTCAGCGAGACGCGAGTGCCTCCGTTGACGGCGGGGTCTCCGAACGCGATCGCGATCGTTCCCTTACCCGTCTCAACCTCGAATCCGCGCACCGTGTCCAAGTCGGCGACGTAGAGCGTGCGCTCTACGACTGCCATCCCCTTCGGGGCATGCAGCGTCACGCCGCCGCGGCCGCCCTCCACGAATTTCAAGCTGACCATCTTGCCGTCGGCATCCAACTTCGTGATGAAGCCGTTGTTGTCGGCCGCGTCCGGTTCTCCGTTCACGCTGGAGATGAAGTATTCCGTGCCGGTCTGCCCGCTGATGAAGCTGTAGGGCGATTGCAGATCCGTAACCGTGATCTGGGCAAGGACAGGCCGAGCCACACAGTACGGCAGCAATGAGGCGATCACCGCTGCTGCATGAAGAATCGGCCGGCCGATGGAGAGAGGGCACGATCGCGGGAGGCGTGTCACGTGTACAATCAGGATAATAGGGCCGACATTCCAGCATCGTATCTGCCGTATTGAGAAGCTGTCAAGGAACCAGCGAGGACGTGCGACAAGCAGGCGGCTCGGGACCTCCTCCGGTCTGCGGGCTCGCGCCAACCGCTCCAATTGACTTGCCCGAAAATGCCCTGCTAAGGTGCGCTGATTTTTGGGGTTCGCTTGAGCTCAGGCCCTGATTCCTGAGGATGCTGACAGTCAATATTCGGCGGTCGAAACGAGGAGGAGTTCGTGGCGGCACGATTGATCGACGGCAAGGCGCTCGCCCAGCAGGTGCGGGATAGACTCGCGGCGGAATCGGCGGCAGTGCTGGCGAAGACCGGCATGAAGCCGGGGCTGGCCACCATATTGGTCGGCGACGACCCTGCCTCGCACGTCTATGTGAAGAACAAGCAGAAGGCCTGCGAGGCGGCCGGCATTTATGTGGATGATCACAAGCTGCCGGCGAGTACGACGCAGGCGGAGCTGCTGGCGTTGATCGAGAAAAAGAACGCCGATCCCAAGGTGCACGGCATTCTCGTGCAGTTGCCGTTGCCGAAGCACATCGACAGCCGGGTGATCCTCGAGGCCGTGTCTCCCCACAAGGATGCCGACGGGTTCCATCCCTACAATTTCGGACGTCTCGTCGAGGGACACCCCGTATTTGAAGCCTGCACGCCGAAGGGCGTCATCAAGATGATCGAGTCGACGGGCGTGCCGATCGAGGGCAAGCGTGCGGTGGTGTTGGGGCGGAGCAACATCGTGGGCAAACCGCTCGCCTTGATGTTGCTGCATCGCAATGCGACCGTGACGATTTGTCATTCGAAAACGAAAGACCTGCCGGCTGTCTGCCGTGAAGCCGAGTTGCTTCTGGTGGCGATCGGGAAAGCCAAATTCGTGACGGCCGAGATGGTGCGCGAGGGCGCGGTCGTGATCGATGTGGGAACCAACAAGTCGCCGGACGGCAAGCTCTGCGGTGATGTCGATTTCGAAAGCGTCAGTCGGAAGGCGGGATGGATCAGCCCCGTGCCCGGCGGCGTCGGGCCCATGACGATTGCCATGCTGCTGGACAATACGGTGGAGTCTGCTAAGAGAATGGCGGGAATCATCTGATCCGCCTATTCCCCGTGCTGGCGAAGGCGCACGGAAGATCGGACGCTAGGCGAAGGGCCTTCATCCTGGAACGCGCCCAGGTCGGAGCGAATCAGCCGGCTCAGATACTGGAGAAGATGGAAGAGCGATGATCCGAGAGCCGAGGCGGTTAAAAGAGGTGCTCGATCGCGGCGAGTTTGCCGTGACGATCGAGTACAATCCTCCGAAAGGGACGAACATCGGCCCCGTGCTGGAGAACGCCAAACAATTGGTCGGCCGCGTACACGGCGTCAACGTGACCGATAACACGGCTGCGGTCGTGCGTGCCGGCTCGCTGCCGGTTTGCCGGCTCCTCTATGAGTTGGGACACGACCCGGTCATGCAGATGACGTGTCGTGACCGAAACCGCATCGCGATGCAGTCCGACCTGATGGGCGCCTCCATGCTGGGCATCAGAAACGTCCTCTGCCTCACAGGGGACTATCCCACGGTCGGAGATCACAAGGACGCGAAGCCGGTCTATGACTTGGATTCGGTGCAGGTGATGCAGTTGGTCGATGGGCTCAACAAGGGACATGACATGGTCGGGAACAAGCTCGACGGATCGACGGCGTTCCATATCGGCGCTGCGGTCACCCCGGAAGCGGATCCGCTCGGGCCGATGCTCGCGAAGTTCGAAGTGAAGGTGAAGGCCGGCGCCCAGTTCTTCCAAACCCAAGCGGTGTATCACGCCGATCGATTTGCCAGCTTCATGAAGGCGGTGCGTCCCTTCAAGGTCAAGGTGCTGGCCGGGATCTTGGTGCTCCGCAACGCCAAAATGGCCGAATTCATGAATGCGAACATCCCCGGCGTCTCGGTCCCTCAGGAGATGATCGATGAATTGCGTGCGGCAGGCAGCCGGTCCGAAGATGCCGGGGTGGAGATCGCGGTCCGCACCATTCGCGCCGTGCGTCCGCACTGCGACGGCGTGCATATCATGGCGATCAAGGCCACGCACCGCTTGGGCGAAATCATCACGAAAGCGGAGCTGGGCTGATGACCATTCCTGAACTTCTTCAGTTCAAGCGCGGCAAGAAGCTCATCGTCGTGACGGCGTACGACGCGCTCTTCGCGCGGATCGTGGAGCAGGCGGGAATCGAAGCCATCCTGGTCGGAGATTCGCTGGGAGTGGTCGTTCAGGGCAAAGCGAATACCCTCTCGGTGTCGATGGAGGACATGCTGTACCACACTCGGATGGTGGCCGGGGCCGCAAAGAAAGCATTGGTGATCGGCGACATGCCCTTCATGTCCTACCAAGCGAGCAAGGAGGAGGCGGTGCGGAACGCGGGCCGTTTTCTCCAGATCGGGGCGCATGCCGTCAAGCTGGAAGGGGGGACCCCGATGCTCGACCGCGTCGCGGCCATGACGGCAGTCGGCATTCCCGTCATTGGCCATCTTGGTATGACGCCGCAATCCGTTCACCAATACGGCGGGTACAAAGTGCAGGGAAAGGGAAAGACCCAGGAGCAAGCCCTACTCACCGACGCCAAGGCGCTGGAGAGTGCGGGTGCCTCCGCCGTGGTTCTTGAAGCGATTCCCGCCCATGTCGCCAAGCAAATCACCGAGGAGCTCGCCATTCCGACGATCGGCATCGGGGCCGGACCGTATTGCGACGGGCAGGTCCTCGTGCTGTACGACCTCCTCGGGATGTTCGACGAATTCGTTCCGAAGTTCGTCAAACCTTATGCCCATCTCAAAGCCGAGGCGCTCCAGGCCTTGCGCCGATACAAAGAAGAGGTGGAGCAGGAGAAGTTTCCCTCCGATTCAGAAACCTACCACTAGCTGCCGTTTTTCCTGCCGTCGCGTCTGTCCGTCTCTGTTGCACGAAAGAGGGGCAGACAGGCTCGCGTGACTCTGCTACAGTTCGCCGCGGTTCCAGGACCGAGGTGCCGGGTGGAATGGATTGAATGGTTGCTCAGTAGGGAGTTTCGCCAATTCACACTCGAGCACAATTTATTCTTCCCGCTGTTGTTCCTCGTCCGGGCCGTCGGGGTGACCAGCCTGGAGCTGATCCGCCCTGCCCGAGCTGTCGCCTACCGGAAAGTCATCTGGAAGGATTTTACGGTCGCGCTGGTCTATTTCTTTGTGATCTTCCCGCTCGCGATTCGCATCGACCGATGGATCGAGATTCGCCCGAATCTCCCGGCAGGCCTCCTCGAGATGCCCCTGCCGCTTCGCGTCCTCTGCTATTTCCTCGTCGCCGATTTCGGACACTATTGGATTCATCGGCTGATGCATACGAAATACGTCTGGCGGATTCATCAATGGCACCATGCTCCAACATACATGTATTGGTTGGCCGGTGTCCGAGCGACGATTCCTCAGCAGGTCATCGTAAATCTTCCGTATATCTTCGCATGGTCCTTTCTGGGCTTGTCGCCGTGGTGGATGGAATTGGCGATCGGGGCGTTCAACGCCTTTCAGAATGACTGGATGCATATGAACGTGACCTGGAGATCGAGTCGGCTTGAATGGTGTATCGTGACGCCTCGATATCACCACATTCATCACAGCGACAATCCGTTTCATTCTGGCAAGAACCTGGGCGCCCTCTTTACCCTGTGGGACCGCCTCTTCGGCACCTACGCCGATCCGGAGCAGGTTCGCATGCCGATTTCGTTCGGAATCCGGGAACAGGTTCCGCTTCCCCGACTGGCGTTGGGTGTCTGACCGGGCGAGTCTGCTGGTTGTCACCGCCGCAAGCCTTCGACATGGAACAGGGCTCGATCCTCGAGCCTCACGGCCGTCAGGGTCCTGCCCCACACGCAGCCGCTGTCGATCCCCCAATGGTCCTGTTCGAAATGAAGACCGAGCGCCGCCCAATGACCGGTGATGACGATCCCATCCCGGCTGCGACGGCCGGGGATACGGAACCAGGGCAGGAAGCCCTCGGGGACGTCGTCAAGTCCGCCTGAGAAATTGGACAACTCGCCGCTCGGGGTACAGGTCCGTATTCTGGTCATCACGCGGGCAGCGGCGACGCACCGCGCCACTCCTTGCAGTGCCGGCGACCATGGCCGGATCGTTCCGTGAAACAACTCTTTGAGAAACGTCCGATAATCCGGTCCCGAGAGGGATTCCTGGATTTCTCGCGCCAACGCCGCTGCCTCGTCCAGCGTCCACTGCGGAAGCAAACCTGCGTGGACCATGAAGAATCGTCCCTCTCGATGAGCAAGCGGCCGATGCCGAAGCCAGCCGACCAGTTCCTGGCAATCGGTCGCCCGTAGCACGTCATGGACCGTGTCTTTCGGGCGAAGATCGACGATCCCTTCAGCGGCGGCCAACAAAAACAAATCGTGGTTGCCGAGCACGACCGTGGCCGAGGCTCGGAGACCCTTGATGAGCCGCAACACGCCGGCAGACTCAGGACCCCGATTGACCAGATCACCCACAAACCAGACCCGGTCATGCTGAGCATCAAACCGGATGCGGTCGAGAAGCTGCTCCAACTGCTTCGAGCAGCCCTGCACGTCTCCGATGGCATAGGTCGGCATGGCAACTTTAGCGCGTAGCGTCAAATAAAGGATGCAATCACGGGTTGGTCTGATCCTGAGACGGGGTAGCAGAAAACGGCTGCTGTTGCGTGGAAGGATTCACCTGTGTCCGGCGTCATTTACGACGCAATTGAACCAATTCAGGGGTACCGGGCTTCGATCACGCTCCGGAGTCCTCCTCGCGCGGCAAATGTTCCGGTGACTTTCGCCCACACCGGCCTGCAAGCCGCGACGATGTCCTCGATGATCCGGTTCACGGAATTCTCGTAAAAGATCCCGATGTTGCGGTAGCCATGGATGTACAGCTTGAGCGACTTGAGTTCGAGACAAGCTTTATCGGGCATGTAATGAACCGTGATCGTGCCGAAGTCGGGCAACCCGGTCTTCGGGCAGATCGCCGTGTATTCAGGAATCTCGATCGTGATTTCATAGCCCTTGTATTGGTTCGGAAATGTTTCGATGTCAGGCAAGGGGTCCGTGATGCCGCTCCTGGCGTGCCGCTCGTTGTACCCTAACCGAGACGTCTTGCGCTTCTTGCTCTGCTTCGTTCTCATCGTCCCCTCGTCTTCGTCTGCCCGGAATAGCCGCCTGCGACGGCGAGGGTCAGACCTGCTTCATCCAATCCGTCTGACCGATCTTCTCCAACTCGATAAACAAGGAAACCCACGGGCACGGCATTTCGGGGTACACTTCACACAAGCCCCCCCTTCTCACACCGCCGCACGGACCATGGCTCATGAATTTAGGGCACTCAGCTTTCAATGAGTTGTCGGGGATCGGAGGACGTTTATGGACGCCTCCAACGTGCACACCGCCGTCGTCCTCCCCCGGAATGATCACCCGCAGTCCCATCGTCACAGTGTAGACGGATTCCGATCAAATCGGCAATGTCCGATCGTACTTTGCTTCGTCTCCGGTTTGCAGTTATTCTCGCGTCGGCCGCCGTGGAGCGCTCACGGTATGCTGGACTCCAGTTAGGGCGAATGGCCTATCGACCGGACGTCAGCTAGGCCTTCTTTCGTCATCGGTGGGCCTTCTGAGAAGTTGCGTTGATTATCAGGAAGTTATAGACTCTAACAGACTCGACCGGACCGGTCCCCCGGCCAACATTCTCGTTGACAGTCTTTTTTTGGCTTTGTTACGATGACCCCACGTTTGAATACCCATGACGGCTTGCGTGCCGTCCTTCCAGCCTCGATTCCCTGCAGGTTCGTTTCGCGAAATGATATCTGTCCAATGCACAACGGAGTGCCGTTGTCAGGAGAGAGGGAGGTGTCCCGATGAGTCTTGATTATGTGAAGTTCTCCAATGGTTTCGAAAAGTTCATGCCCAAGGAATATCGGGACATGGTCGAGCATGGCCCCTTCGGGAAAAAGATTTCCGTATCCCAGATGGGAAGCTTCAAGGAGGTGCTCGAAGAGCATCCCATGTGCGCAGGCTGCGCGATGACCCTCTTCATCCGTCTTGCCATGATTGCCTTTCCCAATCCGGAAGATACCATCACAGTCGGGACCGCGGGATGCGGCCGTTTGGCAATCTCGCAGGCGGCGATTCCGTTCGTGTATGGAAACTACGGCGACCAGAACGGCGTCGCGAGCGGTCTGTCGCGGGGACTGCGGCTCCGTTTCGGGGACAAGCCGAAAGACGTCGTCGTCATGGCAGGAGACGGGGGCACCGCGGACATCGGCTTCCAGCAGGTCCTGCATTCATGGTTTCGCAAGGAACGGTTCACGACGATCATGCTCGACAACGAGGTGTACGGAAACACCGGCGGACAGGAAAGCGGCATGACGAACCGTGGCGCCGTGTTGAAGATGGCCCCGCTCGGGAAGAAATTCGAAAAGATGAATATGGTCGAGATGGCGAAAGTCGCGGGTTGCGCCTACGTCGCGACCGTGGTCCCGAATAATCCTCGGCGCGTTGAAAGCGTCATCAAGAAAGCCGTGCTGATCGCCCGCGAAGTCGGATCTACCTACATCCAAGCCTACACGTCCTGCAACATCGAATATGCGATCCCCACCGACAAGGTCATGGAAGACGCGAAGACGGTCGAGAACGACCGCTACGCTTTCTCCGAATACATCAGCGACGAAGCGAAGCAGTACTTGACCGAGCGGTACGGCTACAAGGAATACCTCCCGAAGCCGGCTGCTCCTGCCGCCGCAATTCCGGGCAAGGCCTGAGCCGACGAAGGAGGCTGAACAATGGCAAAGCGCTTCAATATACGGATGGCAGGCGTCGGCGGTCAGGGCGTCGTCACGGGTTCACATATTCTCAGCACGGCGGTCATCAATGCGGGCGGTGAAAGCACGATCGTGCCGTTCTACGGCTCGGAAAAGCGCATGGCGCCGGTGGAAAGCTATGTGCGCGTATCGGACGAACCGATTTACGAGATCGGGGAAATCACGTTCCCGCACATCATCATTATTTTCCATCCGCAGGTCATCACGCACGGCAAGTCCTACACCATGCCGTTCTATTTCGGTTTGAAGGACGACGGAATCGCCCTGATCAATCACGACGGCCCGATGAAGCTGCAAAAGGACAACCAGCGCGAGTTGGAAGAGCGGCGGGCCAAGTTGTACTACCTGCCCGCGACCAAAATATCGCTGGAAGTATCCGGGATGGATCTGGCCACCAATATGGCGTTGATGGGGGCCATCGGCGCGATCACCGGTCTCACCGACATGGCGTCCCTGGAACAGGCGGTCAAGGATCGTTTCCTTGGCAAGGGATTCGTCGTTTCCGGCGGTACGGCGGCGTTGGACAGCGTTGTCGAGCGGAAATTCAAGAAGAAGCAGGAATTAATCGAGAAGAATGTCGCCGTGATGCGGGCGGCCTGGAACTATGCCGTCGACAAAGGTTGGGCGTCGAAGGATATCAAGCGCGTCGACGAACCGGTTGCCGCGGCAACCGCCTGACGGGCGGCAAAGGAGCATGCATGTACCTGGTAGCGGATATTAACGTTGAAATCTGTGCCGCGAAGAGCTGCAAGCTGTGCACGCAGTATTGCCCCGAGGCCAACACCATCCTCTACAGTGATGAGTTGGGGAAGGACCGCGGCTTCAAATACGGCTCGGCATACGTGGCTGTCGACCGATGCAAGGGCTGCGCGCAATGCGTTTGGGTCTGCGATAACATGGCCAAGAACAATGCGATCAAAATGATCATGATTGACCAGTTGCCGAAGGCGGCATTGACGGATAACGTCACCTACGGGGAGAAGAGCACCACGGCGGTGTTGACGAGCCCCGTCGTCGGGTAAGCCGGAATCGAACGAGAAAGGGGAACGGGCGTGGCCATAACGCAAGATGCACGTGAACGAATCATCGTTCCAGGTCCGGCGGGGTTCCATCCACCCTCTGCCGCCCAGTTGGGGGTGTCGTTACCTGATCCGGGGCAGGGACTTTTCTACGGATTACTGGAGCCCAATGAAGAAGTCGTCATCGAAGAGATGGCGCGCAAGATGTTGACGAGTCCGAACGCCACGATCTTTCCCGGTCCTTTGATTCTTTGGGCCTGGAATGAGCATGCGGTGGAGAAGGCCAGGGCGACCCTCGAAATCGCCGCTCAGATTCCGGACGTGATGATCATCCCCATGCCCGACTATCGGCCGAAATATCCCAAGATCGATCCGGAAGAAGTCATCAATCCCAACCACCCGAATCTCACCATTTGGGGCAATAAGATTGAAGCCTGCATCTTCATCGGGGTGCATTGTCATTATGCAAACCTCACGTTGAAAATGATTCGTGCGGGAACGAATTGCTGCACCATGGCGATCTGTGCGGAGCAAGGGCACGAGGACGCGATGCTGACGATCAGGGATTCCGATACGTTGAAGCTCCAACGCGTCGCCGCGATCTTCAAGCGAGTGAGAGAGGAAATGGGCATCAAGCTTCCCGACAACGGGGAGAATGTGCGGTTTACCGGGACGCAGTCGAGGGTTCATGGGGGGAAGACTCACACCAATCCTGTGAGTTTCATGCCCTCTGCCGCAGGCGTCGGCAGCGCCGCCGCCTTTGGTCACTCAGCGGAACATATGAAACGAGAAGGATAGGCTGAGCAGGCCGGCTTACCATACCAAGAGGTGCACCTATGAGCGAAGCGTTGGAAGCCCAGCAAAAAACGAATCCACAGGGCGACCCGATCACGAGCGTCGCGGCTCCGAAATCGGACGGGAAAAAGGATCCTCATGCCGAAGCGAAGCGGCAGAAGGTCGTCACGCCCGAATACATGTTTCATGAAGCACCCCGGACGAAGGAGTTCATCACCGGAAGCGAAGCCGCCAAAGAGGCGATTCGCCGGTCGAACGTCGATCTGGCGGTCGCCTATCCGATCACGCCGCAAAGCGAAACGATGCAGCTCGTGGGCGTGCTCTACGGCGAAGGTTACGTAAAGGAATACTATCGCGGCGAGGAAGAGGTGGGCGTGATGGCGGCGATCGCCGGCGGGTCTCGGGCGGGGATCCGTTGCTTCACGGCGACTGCGGGTCCCGGCACCTTGCGTGGCATGGAAGGCATCGCCTCGTGGCCGGGTCACCGGTTGCCCGCCGTAGCGATGTTCACGTGCCGGGTGGTGAACGCCCCTTTGGCCATTCAGCCCGACAATATCGAAGTCGCCTATCTCTTGAACTGCGGCATGATCGTGTTCCACGCCGAGAACCAGCAAGACATGTTCGATTTCATCATGGCGGGCTTCATCATCAGCGAGAAGAACGACGTCACGCTGCCCGTCGGTGTGTGCTGCGACGGATTTTTCGTTACCCACGCCCGCGGGTATGTTCGGATGCAGGAGCGCGGCATCAAGCTTCCGCCCAGGGACGCCTGGCGGGGCGCGGTTCCCGTGCTTGATGCCGAAAATCCGCCGGCCCGGCTTTCGCGGGATGCGCCGGTTCAGAAATCGAACTTCATGGCCTACAACATCCACGCCGTCTGGCAGCAGGAAGTGTGGGCCGCGGTCGAACGCTCGCGCAAGTATATCAATCGTTACATGGGCGGGCTCTTGGCCCCCGAGAACGTCGAAGGAGCCGACGCGGTCATCATCGCCTCGGGCAGCGCGGCGGCGCAGTCCCGTGAAGCCGTTCGGCTTTGTAAGGAGAAGGGTTTCAACGTCGGCTTGATCAAGATCCGCTCGCTGCGTCCGTTTCCGACCAAGGAACTGCGGGAGCTCTGCGCCAACGTCAAGCTCATCGTGGTGCCCGAATTCAACTATGTCGGCTGGCTGGCCAAGGAAGTGGCGACGGCGATTTATGGGTACTCCAAGGCCAAGATCATCGGCGGTCCCCGGGTCTACGGTGGACAATCGATGCCGGTCGAATTGATCGTGGACGAGGTGGAGTCAGGCCTCACCGGCAAGAAGTCCACCAACGTCGCGATGTCGCAGATCATGGGTGGGCAGGTGAATCCAGACGAAGTCGCGCACTTTATGCGCAGCATCTAGCCCCTGATAGGAGAAACAAAAAGGCCCGGTTCCTGATGGAACCGGGCCTTTTTGTTTTCCGGTGCCGGCTGTTCCCCGTGCACATCGCTCAGCTCTGTATTTCGTCCTCCACCATCTCCTCGCTTGAGGGCATGCCGTACGCGACGTATTTCGCGTAGGAGAGATAGATCATCGCGCTGTCGCGCATGGCTTTGGAGCCTTGCGTCATGCGAAGGACTCTCTCCGAATCCGGCGGCTCCAGGTTTTGGAGCATGAGCGCGTGCTCCTGGAGCAACTTGGTATAGCGCTCGACGGCGAGTTCGACCTCTTTGTACGCTTTCAGAATTTCGTCCGTCATGGTTGTCCTCCCTCGCGCCTTGAGCATACACTAGGTCATGCCTCCTCTGAAAGGCGACCTGCCGACGATTTCGCCACGAGTTCTCCATGTCATCACCCGGGTGGTCGAGGCACGACTCCCAGGTGAACAGAAGACGATCGCTTGCGCCGTCGCGAAATTGTCCCGGTTGTTCACCAAAGACCGGCCCTGCTTGCCGTCGCGTTATCTCGATGAGGCCGTGCATGCGTCGGCTTATCTCAGCTATTTCCTGCCGGTGAATCTTGCGAAGGTGCAGGCGTTGCTGGACGAGCTTCCGACCCAACAGCGGGAATGGGAGGAGCCAAGCGGGTTGCGGGTGCTGGACCTCGGCTCTGGGCCGGGAACGGGCTCGTTGGCCGTACTCGATTGGCTCTCTCGTCGGGATCCCGCATCAGCCCAGCGCCTGTCTGTTGTGGCGGTGGACTCGTCTGCCGCGGCCCTGCAGCGGGCGAGGGACCTCTGGGAGTGCTATTGCCGGGAAGCGGGAACGCAAGGAGCGAGGCTCGCGACTTGTGAAGGGAATCTCGAGCAATCGCGAGCTGCTTGGCATGAGTCTGTTGGGGCGTCGCCCTATGATCTCATCATTTTGGCGAACTGTGTCAATGAGCTTTGGCGTGACGCGGCGGATTGCATCGCCTCGCGGGCTCGGTTCATCACGACATTGCTGGACTGGCTCGCGCTCCGCGGCACGGTGATGATCGTGGAGCCTGCGCTACGGGAGACATCGCGCGCGCTCCATTCGGTTCGTGACAGGCTGCTGCAGGAGCAGCGATGTACCGTCTATGGTCCTTGCCTCCACGGGGAGAGCTGTCCCGCTTTGATCGATCCAGACGACTGGTGCCACGAAGAACGCCGGTGGGCCGCCCCGGCTTCGATTCAAGAGATCGATCGCGAAGCGGGTTTCATTAAAGATGCGCTCAAGTTTTCGTATTTGCTGCTGCGGAAGGATGGCCTCTCAGTGGGGCCCCGAAATCCCGCCACCGTCCGGATCGTGAGCGAGTTGCGCGAGCTGAAAGGCGATACGCGCGCCTGGGTCTGCAATGAGCTGGGGCGGTTCGAAATCGGCCGGCTCGACCGAGCAGAATCGGGGAGCAATGCGCCGTGGTCTCAATGCCAGCGCGGAACGATCGTAAAGATACAAGGGTTAAAGCGGAGGGACGGCGCGGCGCTGGTGCGAATTCCGCCTGAAGGAACGGTGGAGATAGTCCGAAAACCGTAAGCGGTCTCCCGACCGGCTTGGGACAGGGGAACGATCTTAGTCAGCCTCCGGTTCCGAGCTTCCGTGCTGATGGCTGACTTTGTCCTCCTCAAAGAGTTCCGCCATCTCTTCCTCGATCATGTCCTGATCGTTCGGCACCGAGATCAAGGGAATCTCTTTCCGGGGCTTTGGCTGGTCTTCTTCCGGAGCCTGGCTCTGTCGCGGTTTGTCCGTCATACGTGACCCTGCGGCATACCAACGTGGTCGATCGTTACTCGAATGCCTCGAGAAAGGAACGCTCGGGGAATTGCCGACCGCACTTCTGACAGGTGACGAAGTAAATCGCCTCGCGAACCGACAAGGTAGCCCGGAAATCGAGACTCACCCCGCGATTGTTACAGGCCGTGCATGAGATCTCTTTCAGACGGTAGGGCACGTCCGGCTGAGTGCGAAGATAAAAATCCATGTCCGTATAAACCGGGAAACTATAGAAGCATTTCTTGCACACGCCACGCCATTCTCCGTCCGATTGCATGAATCGCTGGTCGATCCCAAAACTCGATCCCTTGCAGACGGCGCACTGCACGCTGCGAAGCCTGGCTTCGACATCGGCGACCGCAAGGGGGGAAGGCATAGCGCTGGCTCCTGGTGTAACTCAGTATAGTCCTGAGATCGAAAGGACTGCAACGTCCGCAAGGGCTCCCCTTGATCGGCCGTGGTTCCGCTTCTATGATCGTAGCAAAGGAATATGTACGAAATTACGGGCAACCTCCTGGTCGGAAATATTTATGACGCTGAGAAACCGCCTGCCACTGTGGGAGCGCTTCTGCTGGTCGCTGAAGAATTTACAATCGAGCCCCCGCCGGGACTCGTCTACGAAAAAATCGCATTGAAAGAGTACGGAGAAGCCGAAGTGGCTGCGTTGGATCGAGCGATATCCTGGGTCGAACAGCACGCGTCCCAGGTCCGCGTGATGGTCTGTTGCCGGGCGGGCATGGGCCGTTCCGTGTCGATCGCCATTGCTTACCTCTGCTGCGTCCAGGGCCTCCCGTATCCTGATGCTTGGAAATTGGTGATGACCCGCCGACCCGGTGCCGCGCCGCTGCCCAATCTTCGTTCGACTGTCGAACAAATTCAGGTGATGCGGCGATTACGGGAGAAGACCGGCCGTGACCCAAGCAGATGACATTGCCTCTCTGGTGCTGAGACACTGATGCCTGAGCTGCCCGAAGCCGAGGTGGTGACCAGACACATCAGGGCGCGTCTCCTCGGCGCAGAGTTGACCGATATTCACATCGGACGGGTGGACATCGTCCGTGAAGGGTTCGGGACGCTGCCTTGGTATCGGAACGCGCGGCTCGAATCCGCCGATCGTTACGGGAAGAGCATCGCCCTGGAGTTCCGGAAGCGGCGCGAGGTCCGCTACGTCGTGGCGGAACTCGGCATGACGGGACTGCTGCTTTTCGACTCCGTCGTCGTCCGGCATCCTCAACATGTTCACGTCCGGATGATGTTCCTCGGCGGTCAAGAGCCGGTGTTGCGATATTGGAACGCCCGGCGTTTCGGCCGGCTCTTTCTGCTGGACCCGTCCGGTCTCGAACGGTACGTCACCCGCAGGTTCGGATTCGATCCGCTGACCGTCTCGAGAGCAGACTTCTCCCGCCATCTCGCGAGGCGGCGAGCCCGACTCAAACCGTTGCTCATGCAACAACAAGCGGTCGCAGGGATCGGGAACATCTACGCGAACGAAATCTTGTTCCGGGCCGGACTGCATCCCAATCAGACGGCCAGCCGCTTGCGCACCGTCGAAATCGATCGCTTGTACGAGACGATGCGCGAGGTGCTTCACAGCGCGATCGAGTGCGGAGGCTCCAGCGTCCGGGATTTTTTTGCGCCGGACGGCACCGAGGGACGCTACACACATCACCATCTGGTGTACGGAAAGGAAGGCCAACCTTGTCCCAACGGCTGCGGGGAGACGATTCAGCGCCTGCAAAGTGAACGAAGCTCGTTCGTATGCCGATCATGCCAGGGTCGCCGAAAGAGGAGCGGCCGCTCGACCTCAAAAGAGGCGGCAGGGAATTCGCCTAAAATCCACGACTTGGGGTCAGCATCCGGGGTTCACCCGAGGTGCTAGGCCTTTTGATCCCTTAGGCTTTAGTCCCTCTGGTGTATTGAGTCATCTCCGCGGTTTCGCTACAATCCGGCTCCTTTACTGCTCTTCTAAGGAGAATCGTCATGGCCAAGGTCTTGGAAGGCCCCGGAATGGGGCTCATGAAGAAGTGGGGGATCCACGTCCCAAACTATGTCGTCGTGACGTCCGCCGAAGAGCTGACGAAACTCGGCCAGGTCAACGACTGGATGAAGACCTCCAAGCTCGTCGCAAAGGCGCATGAGGCACTCGGCTCCCGCTTCAAGCTCGGCCTCGTCAAGGTCGGCTTGGACTTCAACGGGGCCGTCGCCGCCACGAAAGAGATGATCGGACGCCAGGTGGGCAGCATTACGGTCTCTCAGGTCATTATTTCCGAAATGGTTCCGCACAAGGAAGAATATTACTGCGCCGTCAAGTCGACCCGCGAAGGCAGCGAAATCCTGTCGGCCAACTGCGGCGGTATCGAGGTGGAGTCGAATTGGGATCGCGTCAAGCGCCTGACACTCGACGTGGGCCAGCAGCCGACCCCGGAAGCGTTGGAGAAACTCGCAAAAGATGCCGGATTCTCGGGGTCCGTGGCAAAGAAGATGGCCGACTTCGCCGGCAAGATGTTTACCTGCTTCGACAACGAGGATGCGCAGTATCTCGAGGTGAATCCGGTGGTCGTGCGGGAGAGCGACGGGGAATTGGTCGCCCTCGACGCGGTCACCTTGTTGGACGGCGACGCCAAGTTCCGCCATCCCGACTGGAATTTTCAGTTCGCCGCCGAGTTCGGACGGGCGTACACCAAGGACGAGCTCGAAGTCATGGCGGTGGACAGCAAGATTAAGGGTTCGGTGAAGTTCATCGAGATTCCCGGTGGCGACACTGCGATGCTGCCGGCCGGCGGCGGCGCGAGCGTGTACTATTCCGATGCCGTCGTGGCGCACACGGGGAAGTTGGCCAACTATGCGGAATATTCAGGTGATCCTCCTGATTGGGCGGTGGAAGTGTTGACCGAAAAGGTCTGCTCGCTGCCCGGCATCAAAAACATCATCGTCGGCGGCGCGATTGCCAATTTCACCGACGTGAAGAAGACGTTCGGCGGCATCATCAACGGCTTCCGCAAGGCCAAGGCCGACGGCAAGCTCAAGGACGTCAAGATCTGGGTGCGCCGAGGCGGTCCGAGAGAAAAAGAAGGCCTCGACGCGATGCGCGCGCTGAAGGACGAAGGCTTCGACATCCACGTCTTCGATCGCTACACACCGCTCACCGACATCGTCGACAAAGCGCTGCAAAAGTAAAAAAGAAGTGCGGCGTGCCGGGTGCTGAGGGGCGAGACGGCTTCTCAACTCAGCACCCGTCACTCAGAGAGGGAGATTGCGATGAGTATCGTGGCAAACAAAGACACCCGGGTGGTGATTCAGGGCGGTCAGGCCGGCATCAATGCCGCCCGTCGGATGGCCGAATTCTGCTACCTCATCAAGCGGCCGCTCAACGTCGAAGCCTTTGTGTATCCGCCCGATGCCGGGAAAACCAACGAAATCCCCTATGGCAGCGGGTTGATCGCCATCCCGGTGTATCGGACCATTGCCGAAGCGACGAGCCATCACCCGACGATCAATACGAGCCTGGTGT
>DASTSI010000185.1:0-8494 GCA_035760745.1 Nitrospira sp.
ACGTCTTTTCGACTTGATCGCGTTCGCCGGCCCGCAACACGCCGTTGTCCACGAATATGCAGGTCAGTTGGTCCCCGATGGCGCGATGCGTCAAGGCGGCCGCGACCGACGAATCGACTCCGCCGCTCAGGGCGCAGATGACCCGGCCCTTCCCGACCGTCCCCCGGATCTGCCGGACCGCCGTGTCCACATAGGATTGCATCGTCCAAGTCGGCTTGCAGCCGCAAATCTCGTAGACGAAGTTGCGGAGGATTTTCGAGCCTTCCGGTGTATGGGCGACCTCGGGATGGAACTGCAGGCAATAAATCCGACGCTTGTGATCATTGCGCTTCATGGCCGCAACCGGAGAGTTCCCGGTGTGCGCGATCGAGCGGAAGCCCGGCGGCATGCGTTCGATCCGGTCCCCGTGGGACATCCAGACGACGGTCGATCCTCCTTCGCCGACGCCCTTGAACAGGTCGCTGTGATCGTCGATGGTCAGCTCCGCCCGCCCGTACTCCCGGTGCTTCGACTTCGCCACCTCTCCGCCGGACAGGTGCGTGACAAGCTGCATCCCGTAGCAGATGCCGAGAATGGGAATGCCCTGGTCGAACAACTCCTTGGCCACGCTCGGCGCCTTCTTCTCATAGACACTGGCCGGTCCGCCCGACAGGACGATGCCTTGCGGGCGATAGGCCAAAATCGTCGCCAGCGGAACGGTACAAGGAAGAATTTGGGAATAGACCTGCGCTTCGCGGATGCGGCGGGCGATCAGCTGCGTATATTGCGAACCGAAGTCCAGAACCAGGATTCTATCGTGCCAGAGTTCCATGGAGCGTCGTCGGTGGAGCGTGAAGCGCCGTGCGTTAGTGGGAGAAGCCCGAAGTTGCTTTCGAGAGACGCTTCACGAGAGACGGTCCACGGGGCTATTCCCAGTCCGTCCGGTAGTTAGGCGCTTCTTTCGTGATAATGACGTCGTGGACATGGCTTTCGCGCAAGCCAGCCACGGTTTGCCGGATGAACGTCGCCTTTTGCTGGAACTCGGGAATCGTCTTGCAGCCGCAGTACCCCATGCCGGACTTGACGCCGCCGACGAGCTGGTAAATCACCGCGGAGACGGGCCCTTTATAGGGGACGCGACCCTCGATGCCCTCCGGAACCAGCTTCTGAAGCGGTCGACCGCCCTGGCCATACCGATCGCCGCCTCCCCGCTCCATCGCGCCGATTGATCCCATGCCCCGATACACTTTGTAGGTCCGCGCCTGGTAGAGCACGGTCTCTCCGGGGGACTCTTCAGTGCCGGCCAACAAGCCGCCGAGCATGACGGACGATGCGCCGGCCGCCAAGGCTTTGCTGATATCCCCGGAAAATTTCACGCCGCCGTCCGCGATGATCGGGACTCCCGTCCCTTGCAGCGCTTTGGCGCAGTCGGCGATCGCCGTCAATTGAGGCATGCCGGAGCCCGAGACGATTCTCGTCGTGCAGATGGACCCGGGGCCGACGCCGACCTTGACCGCATCGATCCCGGCCTTGAGGAGATCCTTCGCCGCCTCGGCGGTCGCGATGTTTCCGGCGACCAGGTCCAAGCCGGGATGCTGTTTTTTGATGAGCTTCACCGTGTCGAGCACCGCCTGGGAATGCCCGTGCGCGGTGTCGATGACGACCAGATCCACGCCGGCCTTCTTGAGTTGCGCCACACGGTCTTCCGTGTCGGGACCGACCCCCACGGCGGCGCCGACCCGAAGCCTGCCGTGCGCGTCTTTGCAGGCATGGGGGTACTTGATCCGCTTTTCGATGTCCTTGATCGTGATCAAACCCTTGAGCTCGCCCTGCTTGTTCACCACGGGAAGCTTCTCGATGCGGTGCTCGTGGAGAATCTCCCTCGCTTTCTCCAAACTCGTGCCCTCCGGCGCGGTCACGAGCTTTTCCCGCTTCATCACTTGCGACACCTTGAGGTCCATGCGGGTTTCGAACCGGAGGTCGCGATTGGTCAGGATGCCGACGAGCTTTTTGTTTTTCGTGACGGGGATGCCGGAGATGCGGTATTTCGCCATCAGTTGGTGGGCATCACGGATCGTCTCGTCCGGCGAAATGGTGACGGGATCGAGGATCATGCCGCTTTCCGATTTCTTGACCCGATCGACTTCCGCCGCCTGATCCGCCGGGGACAACACGCGGTGAATGACGCCGAGCCCCCCTTCACGGGCCAGCGCAATGGCCATCCTCGATTCGGTCACCGTATCCATCGCCGAGCTGATGATCGGAATGTTGATCTGAACATTGCGCGTGAGCTGCGTGCGGACGTCGACTTCGCTCGGCAAGACGGCCGACTTGGCGGGCACGAGGACGACATCGTCGTACGTGAGGCCTAGCCGCGGTTCACTCTCCAGCATGACGCTCCTTCCGTTCTCTCACGCGGTGGTCTGCGATCCCTGCGCTTTCTCGATCTCCGCCGCCGCCTCCGCGTCTTCCTGCAGACGCTCGCTTCCCTCCTCAGCCGGCATGAACTGTTGGACTCTCGTATTTCCGCTGTCGACGACGAACACGCTGCCCTTTGCGTCGACGGTCAGGCCGTATGGAAAGTTGAACTGGCCGTCGCCGATGCCGTATCCGCCCCACTGGGTGATGAAGTTTCCTTCCCGGTCGAACTTCTCGATGCGGTGGTTGCCCGTATCCGTCACATAGACGTCACCCGCGCCGTCGACCGCGATACCCCACGGCGAGCGCAGTTGTCCCGCTTCCTGAGCCAGCGGACTGCTCGCATGGCCGGGTTCGCTGCTCCCTCCCCACTTCGTGAGCAACTGGGGCAGGACGTTGGTGCTCGTGTCGAATTTTTGGATGCGGTGATTGCCCATGTCGACGACATAGACCGCGCCGTCCGACTGGTCCACGGCGACCCCGCGCGGGAAGTAGAACTGGCCGTCCCCGTTGCCGAAGCTTCCCCAGGACATGACGAATTCGCCCGACATGTCGAATTTCTGGACGCGGAAGTTCGCGCTGTCCACCACATAGACGTAGCCCCGCACCCGGTCGATCGCGATGCCCCAGGGCGAATTGAACTGCCCTTCGCCGTTGCCCCGCGAACCGAACTTCATCAGATAGCCGCCGAGCTTTCCGTCGAACTTCTGCACGCGGTGGTTGTTGGTGTCCACGACCCACACGTCGCCCTTGCCGTCGCACGCGATGCCGGTCGGATTGTGGAAGTTGGCGTTGGCCGAGCCGAAATTGCCCCAGAGAATGATGAAGTTGCCGGCGTTGTCGAATTTCTGCACTCGATTGTTGCCGTTGTCGACGACGAACAACGACCCTTGCTGATCGACGCAGAGCCCGTACATCGGCGCCATGAATTCGCCGCCGTGCAGGAGAGAAGCACCGCGGCCCGGCCGTCCCCACTTCGAGACGCACAGATAGCCGGAGGTGTTGACCAAAATGCTGGCCGACGCAGGGGTCGACACATTGCCGCCGGCGTCTTTGAACCAGACATAGATGGTCTTTTGACCGTCTCCCGGAGAGAGAATGAACGGAATGGTCGCGCCGAACTTCGTCGCAGGGGTCACGTCGACCCACCCGGGCGTCCCGGACATCGGCGTCATGGGCGCTTCGGAGATGAAGTAGGCGCTCACGCCGGTGTCAATGTCGTTGGCCGAGATCGTCACGACAACTTCCGGAGAATTGGTCATGAACGCCCCGTGGTTGACCACGGCATAGGGATTCTGCGGGGCGGTGATGTCGATCAGCACGGGCGTGGCGCTGACTTCGCTCGACAGCGCGCTCTCCACTCCGTTCTCGAACACCGCGGTCACGGCGTAGAAGTAGGGCGTGTCGTTCGTCAACCCGGCGTGGGTGTAGGGGTTCGTCACCCCTTCGATCTTCGTCGCGGTCTGCATCGTGAGTCCCGGGGCGGTATTGAAGTACAAGTTGTAGGACACCGCCTGGGGCACCTCCATCCAACTGACGAACACCTCCGTATCGCCGGGCTTGGCTGCCACGCTCCTGGGCGGCGGCGTGCTGCTCACCTCCTGGCTCTTGGGCTCCTGTTCTTTCCCGCGATTCAGTTCCTCCTCGGTCGGCACATACTTCAGAAGCCGGTTGTTGCCGCTGTCGACCACGTACACGCAGCCTTCCTTGTCCACGGCGATGCCGTAGGGGAAGTTGAGCTGTCCCTCCGCCTTCCCGCGGTTCCCCCATGCGCACAGGAACGTGCCGTTGCCGTCGAATTTCTGGATGCGGTGGTTGCCTGTGTCCACGACATAGACGTTTCCCAGCGCGTCGCAGGCGACGCCCCACGGCGACTTGAATTGACCGGGCCCCGATCCTTCCCGTCCCCATTTCGTGAGAAAGCTCCCCCGCGCGTCAAATTTCTGGATGCGGTTGTTGCTTTCGTCCGCAATGAAGATGTTGCCCACGAAATCGACCGCCACGCCGCGCGGGAAGAAGAATGCGCCGTCAAAGCTTCCGTCCCGCCCCCACTTCAGCAAGGGCGTCCCGTCGGCCTTGAACTTCTGAATACGCGAGTTGCTCGTATCGGAAACGTAGAGATTCCCCTCCTGGTCCGTCGCCAGTCCCCACGGCACGTCGAATCTACCCATGTCGGCGCCCCGCCAGGCGAAGCCGAACTTGCCCCACGCCTGCATGAGGTTCCCGTTCAGATCAAAGCGTTGCACCCGGTTGTTCCCGCTGTCCGCGACGTAGAGGGTGTCGTTGGCGCCGACGGCGAGGCCGCGCGGATAATAGAAGTTGCCTTCCTGTCCGGAAGGATCGCCGCCCCATCGCGCAAGAAATTTTCCGGTCTTATCCAACTTTTGGATCGAATGGTTGTCGGTGTCGGCGATGTAAATGTTCCCGTCCTTGTCCAGCGCGACGCCGGTTGGAGAACTGAACTCGCCGTCGTCCACTCCCTCCTGCCCGACGACCATGGCGAGCAGATAGGGCGACGGAATGGCCATGACTTCCTGGGACTCGGGGCTCTCGCCCTTCGGCGTCACGACGGTTACCACATAGTGATAGCAGGTGCCGTTCGCGAGGTCGTCATGGACGAACGGAGACTGCGCCCCTTCGATGCACGTGGCTTTGTCCTTCTTGACCCCGATGACCGTTTTGAAATCATCGGGCCCGGCGATGGGTCTCGTCAGCTCCGAAAACTTGATCTGGACGCCCTTGGTGGTCTGAAAATACAGGTTGTAGTACATGGCGTCGGGCACGGAATCCCACGTGACGGTGATCCGTCCATTTCCGCATTTGGCCTTCACGTTCGCAGGTGGCGGGGGAAGTTCTTCCTCCTCGGCGATCGAATCGCCGGCGCCCCATTCGCTCTGGGACCCCTCGATCTTCAAGGGAAACCGATCGAAGCGGAACATTTCATCGAACAGCCACGACTTGATCATGGGTAGTGCCTCATGTTGCCTTACCGGTTAATACCAAGAAGCGCGCGTCTTTCAATAACTTAGACTGAAGGATTGGGGAGTCTAACAAAGCGCCGGAAAAAGAGTCAAGGCGAGGAAACCGCTGGGCGGAACGCCGGCGCTCGGCGCGCGCGATGAACGGAGGTACCGGCTTTAGCGGAAGTGTCAGAATATTAGGCCACCCGGGGAGCGGCGGGACCGGCCAATCCACGATGTGTCGAAGCCGGGCGGTAAGGGGAAACGATCCCGGGCTTACGCCTGCTCGACCGGTTCTTGATCCAAGCGATCTACGCCGTCGGAATCCACGGGCACGTCTTCGGATTGAGGCAATTCTGACGCCCCGGACAGCAGCGTCGTCTCTTCGATCGGCAGCATCGCCTGCTCGGCTTCGCCAAGCTCCTTGAATTCGCGAAGCGGCGGGAGCTGGCTGAGATCCTGCAATCCGAAATGCTCCAAGAAAAACTTGGTCGTCCCATACATGATGGGCCGTCCCGGAACTTCCTTCCGACCGACGATCCGCACCAGCTTGCGCTCCAGCAGCGTTCGGAGCACACCGGACGTTTCGACGCCCCGGATCTCCTCAATTTCCGCGCGCACGAGCGGCTGTTTGTAGGCGATGATCGCGAGCGATTCGAGCGCGGAGCGGGAAAGCTTCTGGGCGGCCTTCGCCTTATCCAGCCGCTTCAGCCAGGGTGCACAATCGGGCTTCGTCACCAACCGGTACCCGCCCGCGACCTGCACCAGTTGGATGCCTCTGTCCTCCTCTTCCAACCGGCTCTTCAAGTGCTTGAGTGCCTGCTCGACCTCCGCTTTCGAGACGTTCCCGATAGTGGATGCGAGACGCGCGACCGGGACGGGTTCGCTCGAGACAAACAGCAGGGCTTCCAGGATCGCCGTCATGGCCGGGGCATCCCGATCCTCTTCCATGGCGACCACCTCGGCAGCCGTTCCACAGCCGCCGGTCTCATGCGCCGGGCCTTGCCCGTCCGGCTCTGCCGACACAGAATCCATGTCATCCATGACGGCTGCGTCACGCAGGTCGTCGCTCATGCTTACCTCCATTCCGAATCGTCCAACTCCGCCGGGTCCGGGACGAGAGAAAACGCACGGGACACCAGGATCGGGCCGAAATTTTCCGCTTGGAACACGCGGACCGTGCGCAGCCGAATCAACTCCAGCAGCGCGAGGAACGTCACGATGATCACCAGCCGATGACAGGACGCGTCGAAGAGCGAGACGAACGCGGCCGACTCCTGACCTTCCAGCGCTTCGAGAATGGCGTTCATTCGATCCCGCACGGTCAAGTTATCGGGGATGATCTCGATCAATTTTTTGCCGGGATTGCGATTCAGGATGCCCTGAAGCGCATCCACCAGATCGAAGAGGCCGACATTGTCGAGCAATTGATCATCGGACTCCATGTCTTCGCGGGGCGCCGGAGGCCGACTGTAAATCTCGCGCCACATGCGCTCCTGCGTATCCAATTGGCGGGCCGCTTCTTTGAATTTCTTGTACTCCAACAGGCGCCGCACCAGCTCTTCTCGGGGATCGGGCCCCTCCTCGTCGTCCTCGCCGCTCTCTTCAACGGGAAGCAACATCTTGGATTTGATCTGAAGCAAGGTGGCGGCCATGACCAGGAACTCGCCCGCCACCGTCAAGTTCAATTGCTTCATGGCCTCGATATACTCGAGGTACTGCCGGGCGATGAGCGCGATGGGAATATCGTAGATATTGATCTCGTTCTTGCGGATCAAATGCAGGAGGAGATCGAGCGGTCCTTCAAAATTCTCGATACGGACCTGATAGGGCAGCTCGATTTGCTCGGCTTCGCCTGGCTGGTTTTCCACAGGCCGGTTTATACCAGCATTGGGCGGCCGGGGCAAGTACGCTCCTATTAGTTGTGGTGAAACGCCGAATCGGTCTTACCGGGATCGAATCAAGTAAGCCAGGAGGACTGCGCTGAAGACGAGCAGCAATAGCGTGACCGCGTACTGCACTTGAGGACTGTTCCATTCGATCGCGCCCGGCCCCTCTTGAGATCGTTTGACCCTCACGAATCGGGACTCTCCCTCGAACAGGGCGCGGGAAAAATCGTCTCGTCCCTGAAACTGCGCGTCGTCGAAATCGGCCACCGAGTGAAAGGTCGCCCCTTTAAAGGAGGCATCGCCCTCAAACACCGTGAAGGTGAAGAAGGCCTCGCGAGCGAACTGCGCTCCTGAAAAATCGACGGGTCCGCGAAAGCGGCTCCCGGAAAACCCGGTGCCGAGCGCAAACGAGGTTCCGGAAAAGTCGGCGCCCTGCTCGAACTCGACTTCCAGAAATTCCGCCAATCCGGTGAACCGCGCCTGTCGGAACGCCGCTGGCCCGTGAAACCGCGCCCGATGAAACCTGGTATGAGGCCCGAACGCCGTCTTCTCCGCGATCAATCCGCCTCGAAACCGCGCCTTCACGAAATAGGCTTCCCGGAACCAGACTGCGCCCGACAGAGTCACGGGCTGGAGGAAAAGGCACTGCGACAAATCGACGGCTTGCTCGAACCGTGTCCCCGACAAGGTGACGGGCCCGGCGATCATCAAAAAAGTTGCTCCCGGCCCGTGGCGTACGGCGCCCTGTATCGTGGAATCGGTAAGCGAGAGCGCCCCTGACACCGATCGAATGCGCTCGCCATACTCCGATGCCTGAGCCGCAAGATCATCGGGCAGCGGCCGCAGGACCAAATCATCGAAACGGAGATCGTCCTTCACCACGACGCGCGCAAGATCGACCGATTTGCCGCGCTTGATCCGTTCGAGGATCTGCGCCGCCGGCACGGCACGAGACCGACGCTCCTGGTCCGTGCAATCCTGACTGAGATGCAGGCGCCATCGCGCGTCCGACTCTTCTTCATCCACGCGGCAGGTTCCCGTCCACGCGGGCTGCGGGATCACGACACAGAGAAAAACGAAGACCACCAAGCTGCTTCGGAGGTGCATGCTGCGGCCCTTATACGAGAAGCCCGTGGGCAAGACAAGGCGGCACAACGCTTTTGTCTTTATTACCACTCGCCAGTTGCTACACTGTCGGAAACCACATTACGAGCTGTTCTCGTCTCCACGAGCGGTCATAGGAGAGCG
>DASTSI010000186.1:0-6919 GCA_035760745.1 Nitrospira sp.
CGACCTATGGCTCGACGAGCGGCGGGCGGCCTTTCTCGAGGCGATCACGACGCTCGAGTTGCCGATCGAAACGGCGATCGAGAAACAGCAAGTGTCGTTGCGTCCCGCTGACCCTTCAGTTCCCTTCTTCTGCTCCTGGCCCGACGCGTTCGGTCCCTGCCAATTCGAATACAACACGACGGACGCCTACGAATTCCTCGTGCCGGCCAGCCGGCTGGCTGCGAGCTTTGCGCCTGAGCCGGCCAGCGTACGGGCCTATCTGACCGGATTTTCGGAAGAGGCCCTGACCGAGTTCGGGACGTTGCAGCCGCAGCCGCGGTTGGTCTATCGCTGTTCGGTTCATTGTCCGCTCGACGATCTTCCCGAGATCCGTGCCGTGATCGAGCCGGACGGTCGCCTCTACTCGACGCTGTGCGAATTTCAGGCTCAGGAGCTGATCCCCGAGGCCGACGACGCGGCGGCGATCATCGGGGTGGTGGGAAACAATGCGGGATTTCAACTCGAGGCACGCCTGAATCGCGCTCCGCTCAAGGAAGAGTTGATGGCGGGATGGCTGGAGCGGTTGCTGGGGCATCCGGTGGTCTATGCGCCGCTTCCCGCCTTCGTATGACGGAGTGCTGTACACAGCCGCCGCTTCGTTCGCACAGTGCGCCCGTTTCACCGAGGGAAATCGGGGCCGCGAGGATTCGTTCCCGGCGGCACTGCCGGACCACCTGTTTGGGGGCCGCCAGGCAACTGCATCGACAAGAACCGGTTTTTGATTGAAGAAACGCCCCGCATTCCACACAGTGCGTGAATGAGCCCGCTCGGGACGGCGCAATCGATCCTTGCCAAACGATTCATGCCCGCCGTGTTCTTCCTGTCCGGCGTGACGTACGACAGCCTGACGCTGACCCGGATCGACCGGCTGCAGGACAATCTCATCCTGCTGATCTATCTCCTGCTATTGGGCATCCTCATCGTCCTGACTGGTCGCTTGGGGATCGATCCGCTTGTTGATGGGGAGCAAGCGGCCTCGCTTTCCCCGGTCGCCCGTTGGGTCTTGCGCAGCAGGTCATACTATCCGATGGCGAGCCAGTTTCTGCTCGGTGGGCTGTTCAGCGCCTATACGATCTTCTATTCGCGGAGCGCCACCCTGACCGGGACGGCGGTGTTCTTTGCGGTGCTCGTGATCCTGCTCGTCGCGAACGAATTTCTGCGCGACCGATTATCGAACCTCCGTCTGCTCATCAGTCTCTACGCGATTGTCTGCTTCGCCTTCTTCACGTTCTTCCTTCCGGTCATGACGGGTTTGATGAATGCCGCGGTGTTTCTGGCCGGGGCGGCGCTCAGCATGGTGGTCACCGCGCGGGTGGTTCACCTGATCTATCGAAACAATGAAGACCGGTCCAGGCGCGAGGCCCTGCTCGTCACCGCGCCGGCCTTCGCCCTGATTGGGTTGCTGGTCGGATTCTATTTCTTGAACTGGATTCCCCCGGTGCCGCTCTCGCTGAAGTTCGGTGGCCTCTACCACGAAGTCAAGAAATCCGGCGATCGCTTCGAGTTGTCGTTCGAGAAGCAGTGGTATCAGTTCTGGAAGCGGTCGGACAGCGTGTTCCCCGCTGGCGAGCCGATTTATTGCTTCACCGCCGTGTTCGCCCCCGTCGCCCTCAACACGACGATATACCATCACTGGTATGTCAGACCGGAGGGAGGGGCGCGCTTTCTCCATGCCGACCGGATCCCCGTGAAGATCTCCGGCGGCCGGGAAGGCGGCTATCGGGCGTATACCTTCAAGCAGCGGCTTGATCCCGGTGATTGGTTGGTCGATGTCGAGGCCGAGGACGGACGGATCATCGGCCGGGTCTCGGTCACGGTCGAAAACCAGGGCGATCGCCAGCCGCAGTTGGCGACAAGGTTCTATTGAAGACTGTTACTTCGGCAGACGTGCTGATGATTCCTGACAAGGGCAGCATCTACGAGTCACGATTGCCAGCGCAGGGAGTCCTTTACTTTGTCCAATACGGGCCAATCCTTCTCGAAGTAGTACCGCCGTGGTGCATCCAAAGACAGGATCACCAGCATGTCCCTGTCGAGACACCCATACATGCCGACCTCACGCGTCAGGCCGGTCTTGCCTCGATAGGTATAACGAAGCTTGAAGCCGGGCGCTCCGAGAACCGTTGCAGGAGCGCTTTCAATCACGCTGAGGTCGATTACCTCCGGGTTGGCTCGGATGTTGTCGAGCGTAAGCTCTGCGACCTCTTGGGGCAGCATGCCGGTCGAGAGTTTCTTTTGCGTGTACTTGAAGTCGGCTCCTGCCGCCTGCTTGGTCAGCCGTATCGTTTGTAAAGAAAATCCGTCCCGACTGAGGAGCAGGACAATGCCTTCCTTCTTTGCGTTGTCGTCGTTCTCTGTCGGTCGAAACGTCATCCATTCAAGGGGCCATTCAACTTCGATTTGATCGCTCGGAAGGATTTCATGCGCGCCGACCGGTGCGAGTTTCGCCGGTCGCGGAAGACATCCTGCCACCGAGAGCAGTGACAGGGCCAACAATATTCGGACGAGTGTCATCGAGACTCCTTCAAAGCTTGTTCGACATACGCGCGGTCCGGCGCCCTTGGCGCCAGCTCCAAATATTTCTGTAATTCGGCTTGTCCACCGTACCGATCACCCTGTTTCAATAGCGAGTAGCCCAGGGCACGATGGGGATCCGGCATGCGGGGGTTTCGGTCGATCGCCTGACGGTAGTGTTCGTCGCGGCGCTCTGCATCTCCGGGCTCTTTTCGATTTCTGAATTCTCCTAAAAGAAAGTGGGCACGGGCGTTATCGTCGTTCTTCTGGAGCACCCGCTGGAGGTCTCGCTCTGCCAAGGAGAGCCGGCCGATTGCGATGTCGGTCTCTGCATTGTCGATGATCAAGGGCATCATGGCGGCATCGTACCGTTCCGTTCCGATATCACCTCCCTGCCCGGCATACTGTGATTCGAGCAGAGAACGATAACTCTCGATGCGTTCCTGAACATGTGGATGGCTTCCGAAGAAAAATGGTTCGTCGACTTTTCGGAATGCCAGTTCCACCTTCAGATGCTCGAACAGTTTCGGCGCTTCTTGAGGGGAATACCCGGCCTTGACCATAAGAACGAACCCTTCTTGGTCCGCCTCGGCTTCCTTCGCGCGGGAATACCCGGTTACGGCTCCCATGTACCCAATGGTCCCCAATGATGTCGCGGCAAGACCGAATAGGCCGAAAGGAATGGCAATCATGCGCAACACGCCCAATGCCACTCCGCTCCGCCGAGCGCCGCGAAGCTCTTGAATCGCGTGGCGATGTGTGGCGTGAGTCAGCTCATGACCCAGCAGTGTGGCGAGTTGGGCTTCATTTTCTATCCGGGCCAGCATGCCGGTATGGACGTAGATTTTGCCGTTCGGATACGCAAAGGCATTCAGCAGCGGATTTTTCAAGACGAGAACTTCGACGGCGAACAAGCCGGACGTAGTTTCCGGCGGGCTGATCCTCCGCATGATTTCATTGAGATAGCCCGTGACGGCCTGGTCGCCGTACAGCAAGCCGCTTTGATCGAGCCGCTTCTCTTCTTCGGCGACCGTGGACCAGAGACGCTGCTCGTCTTCCTCCAGCGGCTTGTCCTGTCCCTTACCGAGAGGAGGTGCCCCGCATCCGATAACCATCCAGGCACAGATCAGGAGGGCAAGGGGGGCGTAGCCTGGGGGTCATTGAGAGTTGGCCGCAGATCCCAAGGTCGGTAAATCGGCCATGAATTCAACGATGAGCTTCGAGGCCTCCGACCGTTCTCGAAGGTCGTAGGCCTTGACCGACTTCGAGAACCAGAGGATGTCGCCGGTATGTGCATCAATGAGGGCGGCGGTAAAAAGGTTGGTTCCCCCATGCGGCACAGCAACCACTCCTACGCGGCACCGATGATTGCCGTCCCGACGCCCAGGGCTTTTCTTCCGCCAGAAGAACGCTGATCGACGCCTCTCACAAAAGAAACGCATCGGCGTCGCTTGCGAAGGCTTCGACTTCCCTCCCGAGGGAATAGGTGAAGTCTCGCGCCTTCCAGGGAAAAAAGAGCCGCTCTCTGTCGGGGTAAGCGTTTGGGTTGACGAAGGAGTGAGTCAGAATCGCGGCAGCCGTCGCGTCATACAGAAGGAAGGATTCGTCGTAAATCAAACGAGTGTCGTCCGATAAAGTTCGTTCGTCGAGTTCGGTAAGGTGCAAATGTTCGCGTTTGGCCAGCTCTTGTTGGATGGCGTGTCGTGTATGAAGGCGAGCCGTCTGGGACCACACTTCCATCTTCTCGATCCCGCCTCCGGCGCCCAATTCGAATAAATCGATCTGTGGCGGAAGTAGCGCTATGCGTGTGATCAGAACCGCTTTCTTTTCCAGATCGGGATGACTGTGGGATTCTGCGAAGGCGGTGGAGGATAGCGTGAACAACAGCGGGACTGCTGGGAGAAGCGCGCTGGCCGATCGTTTCATCGTCGGGTGACTCCACCACTGTCCTGAGGAGTATCCCCTAATGCCGCGTGAGCGACAGGGTACCAGAATTGTGGCTGCCTGAGAAGACTGCCGGCTCGCCGCTGTGTTGCGGCCCCTGTAGGACAAGCGTACAGTGCCGTTTCATGGGACCCAGAAGTCTCCCTCCTTGTCCTTCCAGTCCCAATTGCGTCTCCACCCAGGCTCAAGACGAGCGGCATGCGATCGCCCCCATTCCATACCGGAAGCCGAGGGCGGCGGCAAAAGAGACCCTCAAGGAACTCATCCGCTCGCTTCCGCGAACCCGGCTGGTCGAAGAAGACGACTCGTACATCCATTACGAATTCACGAGTCTGGTATTCCGATTCGTGGACGACGTGGAGTTTCTGTTCGACGACGAGGCGATGACGATTCATTTTCGTTCCGCTTCGCGCACCGGCTACGGAGATTTCGGCGTGAACCGGCGGCGAATGGAAGCCATCCGGTCACAGATTCTGGGAACGATCTAGCACCCCTCGTCCCCTCGCTCATCCTTCTGGGACGCTCCTGTGTTACGGTAATGAAGAGACGCGGTGCAATCCACGATGCCTATCGAGACCTTTCAAGCAGAGGTGAGCCGAACGACCGATCTGACCCATGACGTCCGGGAACTGGAGTTGACCCTACGCGGGCCCAAGGAGATCGTGTTCAAGGCGGGTCAGTTCATCTCGTTCGACGTCCCGAAAGAAGGCATGCCGTATCCCGTCACGCGTCCCTACTCAATCGCGTCCCCGCCGTCCGTGACCGATCGCGTGCTCCTCCTCTTCAATTTGGTTCCCGGGGGACCGGGCTCCACGTACCTCTACGGCGTCGGCAAGGGGGATACGGTGACGTTCAAGGGGCCGGCCGGATCGTTCTACTTGCGTGAGGATCCAACCAAACGACTCCTCTTTGTCGCGACCGGCACGGGCATCGCTCCGTTTCGTTCGATGCTCCTCGCGCAACTCGAGCGGGACCGCCAACAGCCGGTCACGCTGTTCTGGGGCCTACGCTACGAAAGGGATCTCTATTATCAAGAGGAACTAGCCGCGCTCGCCGATCGTCATCCCAACTTTTCCTTCGTTACGACTCTGTCGCGGCCCGGTCCAGACTGGACAGGCTCCCAAGGTCGAGTCACGGATCTCGTCCGGGATCGCGTGACATCCGTGCGGGATCTGGCGGTCTACGTGTGCGGCAACGGAGACATGATCAAGGAGGTGACGGAGATCATCCAATCGAAAGGACTTTGCCCCATTTACCGGGAAAAGTACTACTAGTGAGGGCTGACTGTTTCCTGGTGGATCACGCGCGGCCGTTCTGCATCGGTCCCAGTCAGTGCGCCTGCGGCTCGGGCTTGGGTCCCAGCCTTTTCGTATGCTGAAAAATGCATTTCGGGCACGTGTAGTGGATGAATTGGTTTCCCCCGACCAGCCGCTTTGTCATAGGGACCTTGCACCAGGTGCACAGTCGATCCGGCAGTTCCCGCGTCGATCCCGGTTCGGAGGGAAGTGATGGTTCAGCCGTCATGCGAGGCATTCTCACCGACCCGCCGTTCAGGAGTCAACCGCAGCGGCACTCGACGCCGGCTCTCTTCCGAGACGTATCGGTGCGCGCGCTTCTTCTCGCATCACGACGGCGAAGGGAAAAAAATCGCTCGTGCCGTTCATTTCCAAAAATTCATGATATAGTGCAACACCTAAGTCGAACGGTTTTCCCACCTACATACAGAAAGGCGGTCCAATGAGCGTGACTGTCGGATCCGAGTCGACGATTTTGCCATCGAAGGCCACCACGGCTTCCTCACCCATCACGCCTCAGGACATGGTGGGAGACGGAAAGGCGTGGGGCCTCTGCACCGCGGTAGACCTCCAGGATTGCCAGCCAGACTTGATTCGCAATGCCGACCATATCCGCCGTTACGTCGTGGAGCTCTGCGAGCTGATCGGCATGCAACGATTCGGCGAATGTCAGGTGGTCGATTTCGGGTCGGGCCGGGTCGCGGGGTATTCCATGGTGCAGTTGATTTCGACCTCGTTGATCAGCGGCCACTTCGCCAATGACACCAACTATGCATATCTGGATATTTTCAGCTGCAAAGGCTACGATCCCGCGATCGTCGAAGAATTCTCCAAAAAGTTCTTTGGTGCCAGGCGGTCGACCGCGACAGTTACGCTCCGATATTGAAGGATGATCCTCGCTCCGGGAGCCGCGGCTGCGCGGCTCCCGCTCGTTGAGCTCCAGATGCTCTCCGGACATGAAGCCAGCCACCGTCAAAGAATTCTTTCGCCTCTTGCCAGGCAAGCTGGACGCCGACGCCGCTGAGGACGTCGATGCGGTGTACCAATTCGATCTCACCGGGGATCAGGGCGGTCAGTACGTCGTGACGGTCCACGACGGAAGGTGTGAGGTCACCGAGGGCATTCAC
>DASTSI010000187.1:0-6679 GCA_035760745.1 Nitrospira sp.
CTCCTGGTAGGGTCTGCGGTCGAGCATCAACGGGCTAGACTCTCATGCGGGTCTCTCTACCGGGTCCCTATGGCTGTGCGGGACGAACGCTCGTGTTCGCGACTCCGTGAGCGACTCGGCCTGGAACTTTCGAAAGACCTGAAGCGCTTCGGACACGACGCGCCTCAAAAATTCTCGTTCATCTTTGACATATTCGACTTCGATCACGAGGGACGGGTGTGACATCGAATTTCTCCCGTTCGGCGGTTGATCACAATCTCTGCGTCTTATCTCGGATGGCCGCTGATTCTCGGGCGAGGAAGGCTTGCGTGGGATCGCTGATGCAAAGGAGTTTGGCCTTGTTTAGCCACCGGCGCTGCCTCGCGGCCGTACGAGCGCGGAGGGCTGACTTGCGGAAGCTGCCCGGGAAGGGAAGGTGTTTGGGTCGTAAATCGCTCACGATTCGGTCAACAGGGCTCATACCGCACCCTGTGCTCGCACTGGTACAACTACCTGGGACATGAGAATTGCAAGGCATACATTACTCAAGAGCCCTAACGGAGCATACTCGTGGCACCCCTAGTTTCCGCGCGTGCCAGTCCCTCGACCGAATCTCTCGACGAACGAATGAGATCGTACCCGCAAGTCATTGTTTCGCAACATTTCTATACTGGCATGATGGTATTTTCATGATGAACGACAGGTCTGATCTCCCGCATCAGCCCGCCGCTTGAGTACCGCTCCTTTCTCTGCGACGTCGCTGAACCCGCCCGTACAGCTACGTGACTTGTACTCTTTAGGAGAAGACCGCCCTCGTATCAGGTGCTTCTCATTTTGCTCGCTGCTACGCCGCCTTGCGCGGAGCCATTCCGCCGGGACTCAGGAGCCCACACGCTGATCATCACCACCTTGCAATGGTGACCTACTCTGCCCCGGGGTCTCACGAAACAATGGCGCGATGCCGTAGGGGGCTGTATGGAATTGGCGTCGTGACTATCTGGATCTTTCGAGAGTCGTGGGACGGTTGTCCTCGCCGGTTGCCTTGATGAAAGTCGTTGAAGCCGGCGGGCCGCTCGCGTTGGCGAGCATCGCGGGAGCGAAGGTGTCGCGGCCCCCCAGCCAATGCGCTTGCACAATGTGCGCGGCATGACGCTCCTCTATGGCAGCATGACCATCGCACAGAGAATTCCTTATGACCTTGGGATCGGCAGCCGTTAAGGCCACCGCCGAGTGGTATTCGTGCAGGCGCCGACCAACCAGGTGGCGGCATGTTCATGCGGAAAGGTGGAGACGGAAACGCTCGATACCGTGAAACACCAAGAGAGCGGACTGCTCGAGCGGGCGGGGTCAGGAGGTCGTCGCTGAAGAAAGATCGGGATGCCGGTCCAACGGCCGTCGGGGTGGATGACGCCGGTCGCTATAGAAGCGATGGCCACATCGGTTACAGCGCCATGGATATCGTCCCAGGAGCCTCTGTAGCGAGTCCCGCCAATTCGCGCGGTGAACGCGCTGTGAGTGATTGAGGGACGAACAATGAGGACAAACCATCGCTTCGCTCTCCACCATGTGACGCAGGCTGTTTCGGTTCAACGACGGATCTGGCTCACTTCACCCGTTGCGCGGCAAGCTTGCCGTTGCCTGCGGTTCATTCCCGACAAGGAGCACTTCGAAGCCATCCACATGCCGCAGGAACCATCTGTACGAGACCCTACTGACCGCGAAACTTAACGCGAGCAATAGCAGGATGCAAGCAGCGAATATGAATCCGACAAGGTATAGCACGACGATGAACACGGTCGCCTCACGCGGCAAGGAGGGAAATGACGATGGTCGCCATCGTCTCAGAGGAGCAGGAAGGGGGGATCCGTCTGTGAGGGACTCGCAGTGTATCGATGATGCCGTTGGAACGACATATCGCTTGTGAGCTCGATGGGTGATGACTTCGGCAGCATATCGCACAGGACCGAATGGGCGGTCCCATATACCGCCCGGTATGGAACATGTAAACCTGGCCGATCGGACCTAGGACTTTTACGCAATGGCAGGACACGGCGCATGCCCCTCACGGGCCGGAACTCTGCGCGATGAGATTTAGAGCGCGAGAAGTATCGGCGCTTGACGCAAGTTTGAGACACAATCGCTCTGTGACCGAAGGCACATTGGTAAATGATTGATTAGGTGGTGAGCCGCCTGAGACTCGAACCCAGGGCCGGATCTTTGGCCCCAGCCGGAAACCGGGGAGCCGCCAATTAACGCTAATAGGCTTGCGAAGGCTCTTGGGGTCCCGGCCAATCGCATTACGGCCATTATCAAAGGGCAGCGGGGCATTACGGGAGATACCGCGGTACGATTGCCACTTTGTTTAAGACGACGGCTGACTTCTGGATGAACTTGCAGAAGACATATGAGCTGCGGCTCGCTGAAAAGGCGCTACCAGAGAAAATCAGAAAGCACATAGAAGAGGAACGGAATCTGCTCGTTTCGGCGTGAGAGGCGCTGTTCTTCCCGCACCCCACGCTGGGCGTATCGAGCCCGCGATAACGTGTTCTAAAGCTGCCCGCCGTTTTCCGCACCCCGCCAGAACGTCCGCTAGCCAGTCCCGTATACCCCCGGATTGATTGAATTCACCTAAAGAGTTGTGTTAAGCATCATTTTCCCGTGAGGGGATATGCTGCACGCCTTTTCACTGGCTCTGTTTCTCTTTGAGCTAAAGGCAGAAATGCGGCTCACCCTCCATCCTCACAATCCCGGCAATACGCTTCGCGGCGCGTTCGGTGCCACCTTCAAGCGGCTGGTCTGTCCGACGCCGGCCGACTGCCGAGAGACCTGCCGGATGAAAATCTGCCCGTACGGGCAGATTTTCGAGCCGAGCCCTCCGCCGGGCAGCGACCGGCTGAGCTTGAATCAGGACATTCCCCGCCCCTTCGTGTTCCGGCCGCCGAACGGCATCGAAACGACGGCCCGGGCCGGCGACTCCCTTCATTTCGACCTGATCCTCATCGGCAAGGCGCTCGAGTATTTTCCATATTTTCTGGTCACGTTCCGCGAGCTCGGCAATCAAGGCATCGGTCTTGGCCGAGGGCGCTACCGGATTGCACGGGTATCGCAGCTCAATGAAGACGGGAACGACGCCGCGGAGGTCTATTCAGGCCGCGACAACGTTGTCCGCCCATCGCCCCTCCGTATTACCTACAAAGACTGCTGCCGCCTCGCCTCTGCGACACCAACACGGCGCGTGACCATCCGCTTCCTTACTCCGACCCTGCTCAAAGCCGACGGCGCGATCGTTAGGCGCCCGGAGTTTCATCACCTCGTCAAGCGCCTGCGTGACCGCCTCAACGCCCTCGCCCATTTCTACTGCGGCGACACCCTCGACGTAGATTTCAAAACCTTCGGCGAACGAGCCGAAGCAGTCCGAACTGTAAATTGCCACGTCAGATGGGAAGACCGCGACCGGCGGTCGTGGAAAACCGGCCTCTCGCATGACATGGGTGGCTTCGTGGGCGAAGCCACGTACGAGGGAGACATAAGAGATTTCCTGCCGCTGCTGATCCTGGGACAGTACACGCACGTGGGCAAGTACGCGGTGTGGGGAAACGGGCGGTACGAGATTGTAGATGGACGCTCCCGGTAGATGTCTCGCCGGTGAGCGATGCGAAGGACGAGAACCGTTTTGGCAGGATTGCCGATTCCGAAAAGAATGCGGTAGTCACCAACACGGACGCGCCACAAGTTTGTGCTGCCGGTCAGTTTCGTGACACCAGAAGGTCGCGGGTCATGCTCAAGGGCCAAAAGATCCTGTGTCACTCTGGATCGAGATTCGGATTCCTGGAAGACCGGCCTCGTGCACGACATGAGCGGCTTCGACGGCCCTTCTTCAGCTTGTGCATCCTCGGCCAACAGACGATCAATAGCATCTTGCAAATAGGAAGGGAGACTTTCCCAATCGGCATGCGCAGCCAACGTTCGCAGAAAGCGCCGGTAGTCCTCAACGGAGACGATGACTTCCACAATTTCTCCCCGTTCGTTCTGAATGAACCGAGGGGGAGAGAGAAGTTCTTTCTGGTTCATACGGCGCCTCTAACCCTTTTCATCAAAGCCATCACGCACTTGCCTCATAAGCCAACAGGACTCGACAGCCCCTCAAAGGCCAACAGGACTATCCTCTCCCACCCTGCCTTCTGCCTGCGCGACCGCGTCAACGTCCTCGCGCACTTCTCCTGCAACGATTCACTGGATGTGGATATTAAAGCCTTCGGCGAGCGTACCGAAGCCATCCGAACGGTAAGTTGCAAGGTCCATCGGGAAAATCGCGACCGCCGCTCGTGGAAAACCGGCCTCACGCATGACATGGCGGACCGTTGCCCGTTGTCCGCTGCCCGCGTCCCATTCACGGTCACGGATGACGGATTGCGGAATGCGGAGAGCGGTCGGCGGATCGCGAGCCGCGGGTGGCAGTCTGCGGATAGCGGGTAGCGGTCTGCGGGGTGGGGGTTATGGTCCGGGGCCGCGGACAGCGGGGCCCGTCCTGCAGCTTTGTGACCCCAGGTGTCACACCGGCGTGGTACACAGAATGCCCTCGACCCAGGCAAGGCCGAGGGCGCAGAAGCCAAGGGCAAGGTGAGCGATGGAACGATCAGACATCATGACCCGTGCGACGTCGTGGATGCAGGCCCGCGGCTGAAAACAGAAGCTGGCCAAGAAGCGGGACCATGAGCACAGCCTGTTTGAGCACAGCGTGATCGAGCTGGACGCATGACCGGATTCAGCCAGACATCATATTGCGAGTTTTTCCAAAACCTAACGGGCAACACTCCGTTCGATTACCAAATCAAGGTTGCACGGCACCTATTGGAAGGAAAGAACTTATTTCTTCGTGCTCCAACCGGAGCAGGAAAAACCTGGTCGGTTTTGGTGCCATTTTTCTTTGGTGGCTGGGCGAACCGGCCCGCGCGACTGATTTATGTTCTTCCCCTGAGAACGTTGGCCCAAGGAGTTTATCGGGAAGCTCGAGATGCGGCCCAAAAGCTCGGCCTGCCATTTGAGAGCCAGCAGGATTTACACGGGCGTGAGACGGTCTCCCCTTTCGTGACATTACAGACCGGAGAGCAACCGGACGACCGCTTCTTCGATCGCGGCAAGATTATTATCACAACCTATGACCAACTCTTGAGTGGGTTGCTCTGCGGTCCATACGGGCTTTCAGACCGGCTTCACAATGTCAATGCTGCCGTTGTCGCAGGATCAGTCGTCGTCTTCGATGAATTCCACCTCATGGAGCCTCACCGCGCGTTTCTGACCGCTGTGGCCGGGCTAAACCTGTTTCGCCACTTATGCCAATCCGTGTGGATGACGGCAACCGCTACAGAGCCTCTAGAGCGCACGTTGCAAGATGCCCTGGAGACAACGTCGATTCCGCCAGACGATCGGGAAATGGATCACCTCCTTGACTCGCTTCCCAGTGTGACTGAAGTCGCTCGACATGTCGTCGTCGAATCCAGGTCGCTCTCGGCCGAGGCCGTGCTTGAAGACCACCAGGGACGTTCGCTTGTTCTCTTGAATACCGTCGGGCGCGCTCAAGCTATGTTCGGAGAGTTGCGAGAGAGGCTAATGGCGCAAAAGTTGGACATTTCGCTTGTGCTTCTTCACTCCCGGTTCTTCAAAGAGGATCGCCGAGCCAAGGAGGAAAAACTCCACTCTCTTTTCGGTAAAAATGCACGAGGTTCGTCGATTCTAGTAGCGACTCAAGTTGTGGAGGCGGGGCTGGATATATCGTGTGAGCATCTCCACACAGAACTCTGTCCGATGAGCGCTTTGGTTCAGCGTGCCGGCCGATGTGCCCGCTTCCCCGGTGAGAAGGGCACCGTGCACGTTTATCCTCTTCCTTCTGACGAGCGCGCCTGGCTGCCATACGGCGACTTACAACACGAGGATCCCGCACTGTCGCGCACGCGAACGCTGCTGCAAAGAATTCGGGGTGGGAACTTGAACCCCCGTCTAGCTTTAGAATGGGTTCAAGAAGTTCATGGTCCAGATGACAAGCTTACCCTACAGGAAGGGTGGCGACCACGGCTGTTCGATGTGCTGAGGCGAATCGAACAGAATGCAATTCTGCGTGATCCCAAACGAGTCGCAGATATAATTCGCGGCGAGGACACCGATTCGGTGCGAGTGATTATTGCCGAGGAGGCTAGCCGGCCGGAAAGCCCTGGACAACGCGAAGCGGTTAGCCTGTCCCGGCGGTCGCTGTACCGTTTGTTCCGGGATGGTATGCACGATGTTGGGTGGTTCTGGGATGGTACGGAAGAGGATCCGTGGAAGCCTTTGCAATCGCGGGAAGATCTCAATAGAACCTACGCGGTCTGTCTGCACCCGACGGTTGCGGCCTATGACGATCAAATTGGGCTTCAAGTTGGAGTCGTGGGGGTGCACGAGAGTCCATCGCGAACCGAGCCGAAGCGTCCAGGCTACGCACCGCTTCATGCGGAGTCATGGGTTGATCATGCGCAGCGGGTTGCTGCGCGAGCTCAAGAGCGGCTGAGTCGCGAGGCCTATGATGACGGCTTGCTACAAAGGGGCCTTCAGACCCGCTACGGCCTGAGGCCGGAAGGAATCTTGGCAGCGGCTCGGACGTGCGCCCTACTGCACGATCTCGGAAAGCTCCAAGAAGGGTGGCAGCGTTGGGCGGAATCTGCTCAGC
>DASTSI010000188.1:0-12958 GCA_035760745.1 Nitrospira sp.
ATGAATCTAAAAGGTCTTATTTATCGGGAGCTGGGCGAGGGGCTGACGGAGCAGGAGATGGCCTCTTCAGTTGGTGTTTCTGAACGAACGATCGCGAGCATTCTGGTCGATCAACCTCCCAAGGACCCCGCAATATGGGAGAAATTCGCGCAGTATTTTCGCATTCATGCTGATTTTCTGCGATCCGGTAGCCCGCCACACTCAGGGGGGCTGTTCGAACTCACAGAGAGCACTCATCTCTCCCCCGTCGGCGAGTTGAGGATGGTGCCGCTCTTGAAGTGGGATCAGGTTGACCAGATGTTTGCGCGCGATGAGACGCCTCGGCTTATCCACGCTGAAACGCTGCTTGAGACAGACGTTCCGGGAAGACGGAGCTTCGCCGTGCAGGTGAGGGACAATTCCATGCAACCCTGTTCACCAAAGGTGAGATCATTTTTGTGAATCCTGATCTTCCCGGTGAGCCCGGTCATTACGTGGTGGCTGAAAGTGAGGACGGCCGCCCAGAAGGGGCCCTCATGCGGCAGCTCCAGAAAATCGGCGGGCAGACCATTCTTCATCCGCTCAATCGAGGGTATGAAGACCTCTCCCTAACGAATCAACCGCGCATCTGGGGCCGGATCCTGCGATTGTGGAAGAATCTTTGACAGTGGCACAACCGCGCAAGTGCCAGATTTTAGTGGTGAGCCGCCTGGGACTCGAACCCAGGGCCCTCGCCTTAAAAGGGCGATGCTCTACCGTCTGAGCTAGCGGCTCACCGGAACAGATTAGGATCGGCATTGTAGCAGGGTGCCGAAAACTCCCGCCACTGGCTTTTCCATGGGGCAGACGCTATCGCGGTCTTCGCTTGGATGGCGACTTGATGGGATTGGCCAGGATGATGGTGGCGTCTCGTTTCGAACCGGTCGAAACCATGTCGATCGGACATTCTGCCTGCTCTTCGATGAACCCGAGATAACGCTTGGCTTCCGAGGGAAGTGCTTTGTAAGCCTTCACGCCGGTCGTCGCAACGGACCACCCTTTGAAGGTCTGATAGACCGGCTTGCACTCCAGAAGCGTCTGAAGGTCGGCCGGCATCTCGCGGTACGTTTTGCCCCCATGCCGATAGCCCACACAGACCTTCAACTCTTTGCACCCATCCAGTACGTCCAGTTTCGTGACGGCGAGCGACGCCAGGCCGTTCACCCTGGTCGCGTAGCGGATCGCCACCGCGTCAAACCAACCGCATCGGCGGGGACGGCCGGTCGTGGCGCCGAATTCTTTTCCGCGCTCCTGGAGTCCCATGCCCACCTCGTCGGAAAGCTCCGTGGGAAAGGGACCGCTGCCGACGCGGGTCGTGTACGCCTTCGCCACGCCGAGCACGGCGTCGATTTTCGTCGGCCCCACGCCGGTCCCGGTCGCCGCGCCGCCTGCGGTGGCGCTCGACGAGGTGACGTAGGGATAGGTTCCCAGGTCCACGTCGAGGTGCGTCCCTTGCGCGCCCTCGAATAAGACGGTCTTCTTGCGGTCGATCATTCTATTGAGGAGCAGCGAGGCATCGACAATATGGCTCTTGAGCCGTTCCGCATAGCCCATGTATTGCTGGAACACCTTTTCGACTTCGAACCGGTCCACCTTGTACAGCTGTTCGAGGAACCAGTTGATCTCCACGAGGTTTTCCTCGAGCTTGGTTTTGAAGGCTTGGGGATTGAGCAAGTCCCCGACTCTGATCCCGATCCGGGCCATTTTATCCGCGTAGGACGGGCCGATGCCCCGGCCTGTGGTCCCGATGCGTCGCGACCCCTTCGACTGTTCGGAGGCTTTATCGATCGCCTTGTGATACGGCAGAATCAGGTGAGCCCGATCGCTGATGACGAAATTCTTGCCGATCTTGACGCCCTGCTTCTGCAGATAGTCCATCTCTTCGATCAAGGCGGCGGGATCCACCACCACGCCGTTCCCGATCACACAGAGCGTGCCCGGATACAGAATTCCCGAAGGCACGAGATGAAAGACGAACGTTCCCCGGTGATTGATCACCGTATGTCCCGCGTTCGAACCGCCTTGGTACCGCACGACGACGTCGGCATCCGCAGCCAAGATATCGACGATCT
This sequence comes from Nitrospira sp., assembly GCA_035760745.1. Taxonomy (GTDB): domain Bacteria; phylum Nitrospirota; class Nitrospiria; order Nitrospirales; family Nitrospiraceae; genus Nitrospira_C. Next base: position 2,091 of record DASTSI010000188.1, read on the forward strand.
TGCCCTTGCCTTCGTCGCCCCACTGCGCACCGATGACTACGAGGTTGCTCATCACGCCTCTGCGGACTGTCGGTGGAAAAAAAGAGCCCTGGCTGGACTGATCGCCAGGGCCGGGGCGTCATGGTAGGGACCGATCCGTGGTTTGTCAAGAAGTGGAAGGCGACACGGCGGCGCGCCTGACGAAGGCTCAGCGCTTTCCGTTTCTTGACTGGCGTCGCCACCGAATGTTAGCATGCCGGTGCATCGAAACCGCTCAATTTCAATGCACAAATCGGATCCTGGCGTGGGGCTGTGGCGCAGCTGGGAGCGCGCGTGAATGGCATTCACGAGGTCGCGGGTTCAATCCCCGCCAGCTCCACCAAAAGAACAATGAAGCGATGAGGATGGAATCCCCGACCGGGCATGCCGAAGAGGATACGCCATCACGACCATAACGAGCTCGGCCTGACTCCCTCATTTTTCTGATTGAGGCGGCTGAGCACCACCTCTCGATTCCCCACATCTATGACCCTTTTCCCCATCATTCGTCTGCCGCCCGACCTGCCCTAGCCTTGGTCCGTTCGCAATCGTCGGTCCATCTCTAACCTGAGTACCGGTATGCTGCAAATTGAGTCTGTCCACAAACAGTTTTCGACAAAAGTGTTGTTCAACGGCGCGTCCGCGCATTTGCGTCCGCAGAGCCGCGTCGGGTTGGTCGGGCCCAATGGGACCGGGAAAACGACCCTGTTCAGGATGATCCTCGGGGACGAATCACCCGACAAGGGAACGATCCGGCAGCGTCCGCGCCTCCGCGTCGGCTATCTGCCGCAGGAGCTCGAAGCCATTTCAGGGAAGACCGCATTGGACGCCGCTCACCGCGGTCTCTATCCCGAACATGAAGCGAAGCGGATCCTGTCCGGTCTCGGCTTCAGTGAGGCAGACTTCGCCCGTCCCGTCGAAAATCTGTCCGGGGGATATCGTATGCGGGTGGCGCTCGCGCATCTGCTCCTATCGGACCCGGACGTCCTGATGCTGGACGAGCCGACCAACCATCTCGACAAGCCCACGCAGCGGTGGTTCGAGGATTTCCTCCTCAATTCCAAGCTCACGTTGCTCGTCATCAGTCACGACACCAGGTTCCTGGACCGGATCGCGACCCATATCTGGGAGCTGCGCGAGAAGACGATCCAAGAGTTCCGAGGCAACTATACCAGGTTCCGCGAATTGCGAGCGGCGCGTGACGGGCAGTTGCAGGCGGCCGCCGCGCGCCAGGCCAAGGAAGTGGCCCGAGTTCAGCAATTCGTCGATCGGTTTCGGTATCAGGCGAACAAGGCCCGTCAGGTGCAGTCACGCATCAAGCAGTTGGAAAAGGTCAAATTGATCGAAGTGCAGCGGGATGCCAAACGGGTCCGCTTCAAATTCCCTCTCCCCTCGACCAGCGGGCGCCATGTCCTGGAGCTCGCCGGGGTCTCGAAACGGTACGGGGACAAAGTCGTGTACGGCTCCCTGGACTTTTCGGTCGAACGAGGCCAGCGGGTGGCGCTGGTCGGAGAAAACGGAGCGGGAAAGAGCACGCTGCTCAAAATGTTGGCCGGCGTCCTGCCTCCTGATTCAGGAACGAGAACGGTGGGCCATGGAGTCACCCTGCATTACTTCGCACAACATCAGGCCGAGTCGTTGAACCCGGAGCATACGATCCTTGAATCGCTCGCGGAAGTTTCCGCCACCGCCGAGACGAACTTCCTTCGGGGCTTGGCCGGCGCCTTTCTGTTCTCCGGGCCGGACCAAAAAAAGCCGATCAAGGCGCTGAGCGGCGGCGAGCGCAACCGCGTCGCCTTGGCTCGGATGCTGGTGGAACCGGCCAACACGCTCTTGCTGGACGAACCCACCAACCATCTCGATCCCGCCTCCGTGGACGTCCTGACCGATGCGCTCATGGACTTTCCCGGCACGATCGTCTTTATCTCGCACGATCCCACGTTTCTCACGAGGATCGCGACGCGGGTCGTGGAGATTGAGGATGGCAAGGCGCGGAATTTCTTTGGCGACTACGAGTACTATCTGTGGAAGAAAGCCCAGGAATTCGAGTCGCTCAAGGAGCCGAGCGAGGACCTGCACGGTGCCGAGGAGGCCAATCCGACCGGCCCGACGAAAGCCATGGCGTCACAAACCCGGCCCAAAGAGCAGTCGGCGGGCCATCGCCGCGATTTGAACAAGACCCAGGCCAGACTCGAAAAGCAAGTGACGCGGGCCGAGGGCGAGATCGCCGAGTGCGAGAACAAAATCAAAGAACGGGATCAATTGCTCGCGGATCCGGCGCTCTACGAAGATTTCTCCAAATGGAACGCGCTCCACCAGGAGCAGGAGGGCTGGAAGCACGAACTCGAGCGGATGACGTCGCGCTGGGAGTCGTTGTCGTCGGAATTGCAGGAGGTCAAGCAGAAACTCGAGGCGCTGCGGTGACCGCCGCAATCGGCAAGCAGGGTCCCGGATTCGCGGCCGGAGGTCTGAACAACCGAGGTGCCGGGTGCCGCGCTCGTTGGAGGACTTTGGAGATCGAGAAGGACGCTGAGGAGTCGAGAGCTCCGCTCAGGAGGGAGAGCGCATCGTTTCGTCGAGATAGTAGGACAACCAGCGATGCTTTTCCTTGGTGACAACTTCATCCCACACGACCCCGATCAGAAATCCCTTCTCCCACGGTTTGACCCAGGCAACTGAGCCGTCCAACCTCTCCTGCTGCTCCATTCTTTCGGCGTCCAGGAACGCCAGAGAGACGGTGACCTTCTCCGAGATCGGCATCTTCTCCTTGGCGTGCAGACCGGCACCCACCTTGTTGACATTGTCGAGAACCGCCGTGATGGCCTTCGATCCGCTCTTGGGGGACACGAGGGCCGACCCCACCAGGGTCGCGCGAACCAATTTTCGTCGCTCGCTCGCGGCCATGATCGCCGGGGCAGGTTTCGATTCGGACTTCTTCATCGGTTACGTATAAGTATAACCGATTAGAAATCTTTGTCCATCGCGCGCTCTACGGTGCTTTCGGCCGGTAGTACCGGCGGTTTTTGAGGCTCTCCGGCAGGTGACTCTGCTCCTCCTTGGCCCCGGGGTCATCGTGAACGTACCGATAGCCCTTGCCATATCCCAGGTCCCGCATCAGGGACGTGACCGCATTCCGCAAATGGAGCGGAACTCCAAGATTTCCGTGCGTTTGTGCATCTTTCATGGCTTCCAGGAAGCCGATATACGAGGCATTGTCCTTTCGCCGTGTTGCGAGGTATGTGGTCCCCTGGGCCAGATTGATCTGCGCTTCGGGGAGACCGACGAACTGGACGGCCTCGGCGATCGCGGTCGCCACGACGACCCCCATGGGGTCGGCGTTGCCCACGTCTTCCGAGGCGAAAATGACCAGGCGTCGCGCGATGAATTTCGGATCTTCACCGGCTTCGAGCATCCGGGCCAACCAATACAGCGCGCCATCCGGATCCGAATCCCGTAGACTTTTGATGTACGCCGAAATGACATTGTAATGCTCTTCGCCGGCCTTGTCGTAACGCAGGGTCTTCTTGAGCAAGCCCGCTTCGACGATTGCGTCGTCCAAGCGACGGCCTCCTTGGGCGTCGTTCGGCGCCTGGCTCGCGACAAACTCCAAGGCGGTCAGCAAGGCGCGCGCGTCGCCGTTGGCAAAATTCACCAGTCGCCGTCTCGCTTCCGGCGTGATGTCGATCCCCCAGGTCCCGAGCCCCGATTCTCGGTCCGTCAGCGCACGGTCCAAAATACGTCCGAGCGCGTCATCCGAGAGCGGTTGCAAGACCACCACGAGGGAGCGCGACAACAACGGGGCGATCACCTCGAAGGAGGGGTTCTCGGTCGTCGCTCCGATCAGGATGATCGTACCCCGTTCCACATGCGGGAGAAAGGCGTCCTGCTGCGCTTTGTTGAACCGATGGATTTCGTCCACGAATAAGACGGTCTTCTGCCCGTTCATCGCCAGCCGGTGTTCCGCCGACTTGATGATCTCCCGCAACTCGGGAATGCCGCTGGTCACCGCAGAGAAGGCCACGAAATGCGCTTTCGTGTGACGGGCGATGAGGAACGCCAGGGTCGTCTTGCCGCATCCGGGCGGGCCCCAGAAGACCACCGAGGAGAGCCGGTCCGACTCGATCGCGATCCGCAGCGGCCGACCGGGACCAACCAACTCTTCCTGGCCCGCCAGATCGTCGAATGATCGTGGTCTGAGCCGTTCGGCCAATGGTGCCGCGCCCTCCGCACCGGCTCGGCGCTCGTTGGTAAAGAGATCCGGCGCGCTGTCTTGAGATCGTGCCATGCTTGAGCGGATTCTATACGGCGCTTTCCCGGGACTGCAAACCGCCTCGATGCTTGGCGGCTTGACGGCCCAGAGCCCCGGGCGTTATGAGTTGGGCCGCTGTCCTACTGACATGGGAGCGTGCAGACCATGAAGACTCAGCTCAACGGCATCACCCTGGCCTACAGCGATCGCGGTCGCGGCATGCCGGTCGTGTTTCTCCACGCCTTTCCGCTCAATCGATGGATGTGGGAATCCCAGCAGGCCGGCCTTTCGTCGCGTTACCGGACAATCGCCGTCGATCTGCGCGGGCATGGCGAGTCGGACGCGCCGTACTGGCGGTACAGTTTGGAGCAGTATGCCGATGACGTGAGGGCGTTGCTCGAGCATTTACAAATCAGGAAGGCGGTCTTCGTCGGTCTGTCGATGGGAGGATACCTGGCCTTCACGCTGTGCCGGCGCCATCCCGATCTGATCCAAGGGCTGGTGTTCGCCGATACGAGAGCCGAGGCGGATAAGCCGGAGCAAAGCCGGTGGCGCTTTGACCTGGCGCAGCGCGCCGGCACGTCCGGCCCCTCGGCGGTCGTGGCGGATATGGGCCCCAAGATGCTCGCGCCCGCGCGGTATGCGCGGGATCCCGAGTTGGTCGAGCGGGTCTACTCGATGATCGCCTCCACGCCGGTCCCCGGCATCGTCGGGGATTTGATGGCGATGGCCGAACGGCCGGATTCGACCGGGATCTTGGGATCGATCGGCGTACCGACCCTAGCGGTGAACGGAAAAGAGGACGTCTTGACCACCCCGGCCGACGCAGAGCGAATTGCGCGGGGAATCACGGGAGCCCAACTCGTCCTGATCCCGGATGCCGGCCATTTGAGCAACATGGAGCAGCCCGAACTGTTCAATCAGGCGCTGGAAGAATTCTTGGCAGGGATCGGCGCGAACAAGCGGGAGCGGTAAGAGCGGGTCAGCCGATGTCGCCCCCCACGCCGCTTCGACCGATCAGCTTGAGAAACTCCACCCGGGTCTGGCCCTGGTCACGAAACGCGCCGAGCATCGAGCTCGTGACCGCCGTGGTGTTCTGCTTTTCCACCCCGCGCATCATCATGCAGAGGTGGCGCGCTTCCATGACGACCCCGACGCCATGGGCGTTCAGCTTCCGCTGCAGCGTCTCGGCGATCTGTGTGGTGAGGCGTTCCTGAACCTGGAACCGCCGGCTGAAGGCGTCCACCACGCGGGGGATCTTGCTGAGCCCGACTACCCGCTTGTTCGGCAAGTAGCCGACGTGGCATTTTCCGTAGAACGGCAGCAAGTGATGCTCGCACATGCTGAAGAAATCGATGTCCTTCACGATGACCATTTCATCGTAATCGATCGGGAACAAGGCCCCGTTCAACAAGTGGTCGATGTTTTGATGATATCCTCTCGTCATGAATTGAAGGGCCTTGGCGACGCGCTCGGGCGTCTTCAGCAGCCCGTGCCGCGCGGGAGATTCTCCGAGCGCGGTCAACAACTGGGCGACGAGTCCCATCAGCCGCTGAGTATCTGCGGGAGGGGAGACCGCAGGAAGATCTTCAACCCGCTGCAGCGAACGGGCACGTGACTTAGCCATAAAGATATCTGCTCCGGTTATGGGATCGGCACGGGCGCATACTCGAAATAGTTGTCGCGAGTCTCGATCAGTCCGACCTTCTGCAGCACGCCGGGCGGAACCTGCTGTTCCAGCAGGCCCCAGATGATCCGGACCAAATTCTCTCCCGTCGTGGTCAACTCGGTGAATGCGCCGTCGCTGTTGAGATCGTGATGATCGAATCGCCGAATCACGGTCTCCTCCACGACACGGTCCAATTGCGCCACGCCGAATGCGGCCGCCCGCCGGTCGTCTCGTATCGTGACGAGCACGACATAGTTGTGACCATGGCCGTTCGGATTGTTGCATTTCCCGAAGGCCGCCCGGTTCTCTTCCGGCGAGAGATGGTCGGTATGCAGCCGGTGCGCTGCGCAAAACCGGTATCGCTTGGTGACCGTGGCTCGTGCCATGTGCGTCGATGACGATCAGAGAACGTCGCGCGTTTACGCGCCGAAAAAAGAAAGCCAGGATTGCCCTCCTTCGGGCAACCCTGGCTTCGTCAATGTCCTTCGACCCCTTTTTGCCGATGCACGAGGGCTTAGGCGCTGAAGGAACTTCCGCATCCGCAGGTGGTCTTGGCTTGCGGGTTCTTGATGGAGAATCCTGAACCCTGCACGCTGTCCACGTAGTCGACCTCGGCGCCTTGGAGCAGCGGAGCGCTCTGCGAATCCATGATGACCTTGACGTCGCCCTTTTCGATCACCGTGTCATCCTCGGCCATTTTGGATTCGAAAGCCATCCCGTACTGATAGCCATGACAGCCGCCGCCGCGGACATAAATCCGCAATCCGACGACGTCCTTTTCTTCCTTCATCAATTCCTGGATCTTCTGCTCCGCCACCGGCGTAATCGTAATCATGGGGCCTCCTTCTCGTCAGACCGGCCTTCAGGACCGACTGAATGGCTTAGTGTAACATCTCTCTACCCGATATCAACACCCTGCGCCTCGGTTTTTCTCGTGGCGGGCGCTGCCCACTTGGTTTCCGGCACTTTGACGACGACGTCGCCCAGGACCCTGGCTTGACATCCCAACCTGTGCCAGGGTTCGCTCAACGCTTCCCTGTCCAACAAATCCTGTTCCTCGAAATCGATCTCCGAAAGATGCTCTCCCCCACTCTGCACCTCGACACGGCACGTCGTGCAGGACGCATTGCCGCCGCAATCATGGTTCAGCGGAAACCCGAGTTCTTTAGCCGCATCCAGCAGGGTGGTGTTGCGCGGAACGCTTCCGCTCTTGCCCTGTGAATGAATGAACGTCACGCGCGGCATCGCTTTGCCCTTTCAATGCACGGCCGCCTCGACCCCGGCCGCCGGGTAGGGACAGCGGTGCAATTTGATGTGTTCCTCAAATTCATGGTGAAACAATTTGACGCTGCTCTGGACCAGCACCGACGCCCCCGTCACCAACGTGCAGTACCCCGTCCCTTTGACGAATCCGCAAAGCTGAAGCAAGCTGTCCAGATCCTTCTGACTGCCTTCTCCCGCCTCGATTTTCGCCATCAGTGCGGCGAGGTTGATCGTGCCCATGCGGCAGGGCGGGCACTGCCCGCAGCTCTCGCTCTTGAAGAAGTTGGAGAACTTCAGGGTCTGACGAACCATGCAGGTTGCGTCGTCTACCACGATGACCCCGGCCGACCCCAGCCCGGTGCCGGCACGCTTGAGTGAATCGAAATCCATCGGCAGATCCAGCTGATCAGCGGTCACCATCGAGAAAGCCGGACCGCCGGGGAAGACCGCCTTGATCTTTCGTCCCCCAGGCACGCCGCCGCCGCAGGTTTCGATCAACTCCCGAATGGTGATCCCCATCGGCATTTCATAGACGCCCGGGCGGTTGACGGCCCCGCTCAACGAAAACATCATCGTGCCCGGACACTTCTCGGTCCCCACCTCCGTAAACCAGGCCGCCCCCTTGTGGATAATCCGCGGGATATTGCAGAGCGTCTCCACGTTGTTCACCAGCGTGGGCTTGCCATAGAGACCAAAATCGGTGGGGTAGAAGGGCGGCTTCTGTCGCGGCATGGCCGGCCGTCCTTGCATCGATTCCAGCATCGCCGTCTCTTCGCCCGCGACGTAACTGCCGTGGCCTTCGAAGACCTGGAGATCGATGTCCACCCCGGTTCCCAGAATATTCTGGCCGATGAATCCGCGGGCTTTGGCTTCCGCCAGCGCTTTATTCAAATTTTCCCGCTCTTCGTGATACTCGTGATTGACATAGATGAACGACGCCTTGGCCTGCGCGGTCTTGGAGGCAATCAAGCAGCCTTCGATCAACTGATGCGGCACGAGCTTGAGCAGATGCCGGTCCTTGAATGTTCCGGGCTCGTGCTCTCCGGCGTTGCAGACGAAATACCGCTCCTTGACCCGGTGATGGAGGACTTTATCCCACTTCACGCCGGTCGGAAATCCTGCGCCTCCGCGGCCCCGCAGACCGGACGCCTTGAGTTCCTGAACCACTTGTTCCGGCGTCAGCTCTTTCAAGCATTTCTTCCACGCCTCGTACCCCCCGATCTTGATGTAGGCATCGATATCCCAGGGAGCGCCACCGGGCGTTTGCAGGACGCGGGGTTCCGTGAGCGTGGTCATAGAGTCGGTACTATACGAGGGCCTTCCCCTCCTCGTCAAGGCAACTGAGTGAGAATAGGCCTGAATCTCAAGGGGTTAGGACCACAGCCCTACGCAATGATGGGCATATCGGCCGCGGCGATGAAGGAGTAAATGAAGGTGCCGGCGGAACAATCCGCCGGCCGGGTGAATCGATCACTTGAAGTGACTGCCGGCGCCCATGAAAAAGAGCATCGGGATGGAGAGGAGGAAGTTCACGCGCGACGCCAAGAGGGCGGTTCGTCCCCATTGTGCCATCTCGGCCGGAGCCGGAGTCCCCTGCGCCGCCGCAGTGACGGCCGCGATGATTTTCTTTTGATTCGGCCAGATGATGCCATGTACGTTTGCCATCATGATGATGCCCAGCAATCCGCCGATGCCGAGCGCGATCGCGCCCGTCCCGCCCTTGGAGTAGAGGTAGAAATAGAGAATGATTCCGGCGAGAACCGTGACCGTGGCGCCATGTCGGAACCAATTCAGCGCGGCGGGCATCAACCTCGGGATCACGATGTTCTTGGTCGGGCCATCCAGACTCTTCATGAACGCGGCATTGATGAGATTGAAGAAATACAGCAGACCGATCCACGTGATGCCGGCCAGGAAATGAATCCACCGGACAATCGCCCCCACCCAGTCGGCTTCGCCCGCTCCGATCCCGGCGACACCCAAATAGACGACGATCAGCAGTACGGTGAGCGCAAACCCGGCGCCCATCGTTTGCATTGGATCTTCAAGGAATTTCATACAGGCTCCTCGTTCAGTGAGATGCTAAGTCAAATTCTGTACTGTAGCGCCTCTTGAATTGTCAAGCGAGAGGAGCCCTCGGCCGTGGAATGACGGTGGCGTGCAGATCGTCGAACCATCGCAGTGGACGAACTGGTTCGTCTTCCGGCTACGTCATCAGCCGGTCGACGGCGAGACAGAGCTCGCGTACGGCGCTCGCCGACGCCTCCAACGCGGCACGCTCGTCAGGGGTGAGCTCGTATTCCATGATCTGCTCCGCTCCGCCTCGTCCCAGTTTGACCGGCACGCCGACTACGACGTCCTTGAGGCCGTATTCCCCCTCGCACAAGACGGCACAGGGAAGCACGCGCTTCTGATCGTGGTAAATGGCTTCCACCATATCGACGACGGAAGCCGAAGGGGCGTAGAACGCGCTGCCGGTCTTGAGCAGGCTGACGATTTCGGCCCCTCCGTTGCGTGTCCGGTGAACGATCGCCTCCAATCGGTCCCTTGACAGCAACTCGGTCACCGGCCTTCCCCGGACCGTCGTATACCGCGGCAGCGGCACCATCGTGTCTCCATGGCCGCCCAGGACCATGGCCTCGACGTCGGAACCCGGCACATCGAGCTCAGCCGCGATAAATGAGCGCATTCTCGCGGAGTCGAGCACCCCGGCCATGCCGATTACTCTCGACTTCGGTAGGCCGGTGACGCGACGCGCGACGTGGACCATGGCATCGAGCGGATTGGTGACGAGAATCAGGATGACGTCCGGGGAGCGGGCGACGAGCTCCGTGACGACCGACTTGACGATCTTCGCGTTGGTCATCAACAGCTCATCCCGGCTCATGCCGGGCTTTCGAGGAATGCCGGACGTGATCACGGCGACCGAGGATCCCGCGGTTTCATCGTACCCGTTCGTCCCGATCACGCGCCCGCTGTAGCCGCAAACGGGGCCGGCTTGGAAAATGTCGAGCGCTTTCCCTTGCGGAACCCCCTCGATGATGTCGACCAGCACGACGTCATAGACGTTCTTTTCGGCCAAGCGTTGCGCCGTTGTCCCGCCGACATTCCCCGCTCCCACCACCGTGATTATCGGTCGCCTCATCATGACCTCTCGATAAGAACGACGGGCCGAGGACCGAGTGCTTGGATGCGGCGCTCCATCCTACCTCCCCGTCACACAGCCCCGATTAGTGTTCGTGCTCCGTCCAGCCCGCGACTTTAAAATTGATCGTGCAGACAAAATTCTCGCCGTCGTAGAAGTTCACCTTGATTTTTTTCTTGCCGTACTTGCTTGCCAGAAACTCCTCGGGATTGTCGATCAATGCCTGAAACGTTCCGGGCGGGTACTCCTCGAGATCGTGGAACACGACGATCATACCGGCTTTGACTTCCTGGAGAATCTTGGCGGAGCTACGAGGGAAGACCTCCCAGAACTTCTGGTCGATCATCTCCTTGGTCGGCTCGGGCCGTTCCTCCCCGGATTTGACCGGCTGGGCGAACTTGGCGAGGCGACGGACATACGGATACTGATGTCCTGTGAACAGCTTGTACACCCAGGGAGGCACCGTTCGCTTCGCCGAATCGTGAGACATCAATCGGGTCCGCCTCATCATGCGTGACCGCGGT
>DASTSI010000189.1:0-9303 GCA_035760745.1 Nitrospira sp.
GGCCGGCATCCGCCTCGCCGTGCGATGGTTTCGCGAATGGATGCGGGTCTGGAGTCCCGATGCGCGGCGCGTGCTCATCGTCGGCGCCGGAAACGCCAGCGAGCTGTTGGTCCGAGACATGTTGACCGACGCCAGCTACCACTATCGTCCTGTGGGACTGGTCGACGATGACCCGGTGAAGCGGGGCATGAAGATTCATGGTGTCGCCGTGGCGGGCACGATCGCGGACATTCCGGACTTAGTTCGCCGATTGGTGGTGCATGAGATCATCGTGGCGATTCCGTCGGCTTCGAACGCCGTCAAGCAGAAGATCCTGGCGGCGGCCGCGGGCTGCAAGGTGCCGATCAAAGTCTTGCCGAGCGTCAAGCAGCTGCTGTCCGATCCGGCGGCGCTCCGCGAACTCCGCCCCATGAGCCTGGAGGACTTGTTGCAACGGGAACCCGTTCAAATCGACCGCTTGGAGTTGCACCCACTTTTGGAAGGAAAAAGAGTGCTCGTTACCGGGGCAGGCGGCTCCATCGGCTCGGAGCTGTGCCGGCAGATCGCGCACTATCGGCCCGCTTTGCTGGTCCTGTTCGAACGGCATGAAAACAGCCTCCATGCGCTAGGCCTCGAGCTGCGTGCGCTCTTTCCCGGCTTGCAGATCGTGGCGGCCATCGGCGATATCACGGTGGCGGAGCGGGTCACTGAGGTGTTGAAACACACCCGTCCGGAGCTGGTCTTCCATGCGGCCGCTCACAAACATGTGCCGCTCATGGAGACCAATCCCAAAGAAGCCGTGCGGAACAACATCCTGGGGACGAAGATCGTGGCCGAGGCGGCATTGTCGGTTCAGGTCGAGCGGTTCGTGTTGATTTCGACCGACAAGGCGGTGAACCCCACCAGTGTGATGGGTGCCAGCAAACGTGTGGCCGAAGAATTCATCCAGAGCCTGAATGCGAGGGACCAGTCGAAATTCATGGTGGTGCGATTCGGCAATGTGCTTGGGAGCAACGGGAGCGTCGTGCCGCTCTTTGCCGAACAAATCCGCAAGGGCGGCCCCGTAACCGTCACGCATCCGGACATCACGCGGTTTTTCATGACCATCCCGGAAGCCGTTCAGCTCGTGCTGCAAGCGAGCATCATGGGTCATGGCGGGGACGTGTTCGTGCTCGATATGGGAGACCAAATCAAGGTGGCCGACCTGGCCCGCAATATGATCGTACTGTCGGGGCTTATTCCGGAACAGGACATCCGCATTGTCTACACCGGTCTTCGGCCCGGTGAAAAGCTGTTCGAAGAGCTCTTCGATGAAGCCGAGCAGGTGGAGTCCACCATGCATCCGAAGATCCGCCGGGCCGTCAAAGAGGGCCAGGTAAGCGGAGTGCCGGCTGACGTGATGATCAAGAAGCTGGAATCGGCCGTCGCGTATGGCGACGATGACGCCGTGCTGCGGGCCTTCCAGGAGGTGTTGCCCTCCTATGCGCCCCAGGCGCATCAGAAGCCGGGGACTTTGGCTCAATGATCGGCTCTTGCGTTTCCATCTTGTCATTTCGAGGTTCGTCGGCATGCCATTGACGAGTGAGCGCTGGACATCTGCTCACCGGATAACCCGGGAGGAAGCATGAGGGGCGTCGTGTTGGCGGGAGGACTGGGGACCAGGTTGTTGCCTTTGACCAAGGTGACCAACAAGCACTTATTGCCGGTCTACGACAAGCCGATGGTGTATTATCCGATCCAGGCGTTGGCGAACGCCGGCATCGAGGAAATCATGCTCGTGACCGGCGGCAACAGCGCCGGCGACTTCCTTCGACTCCTGGGAAACGGGAAAGAGTTTAAGCTCAGGCGTCTGAACTATACCTACCAGGAGGGCGAGGGCGGCATCGCGGACGCGCTTCGTCTGGCGGAGCACTTCGCCGACGGTGAACCGATTTGCGTGATCCTCGGCGACAATATCATCGAAGGGAACATCCTCAGCGCCGCCGAGTCTTTCAGAGCTCAGCAGTGCGGAGCCAAGATTCTCCTCAAAGAAGTGAAAGATCCGCAACGTTTCGGCGTGCCGGTCTTCGAAGGAGACCGGGTCGTCAGGATTGAGGAGAAGCCTGCCCAGCCGAAGTCCCCGTATGCCGTGACGGGCATGTATTTCTATGACGCCCGCGTCTTCGACATCATCAAGACGCTCAAGCCGTCCGGTCGGGGGGAGCTCGAGATTACGGATGTCAACAACGCCTACATCGCGGCGGGAACCCTCAGTTGGGACGTGTTGGAGGGGTGGTGGACCGATGCCGGAACCATCGAGTCGCTGTATCTGGCGAATCAGCTTGTAAGCCGGACCGGTGCGAACAGAATGGACCGCTCATGAGAGTCTTGATCACCGGCGGCGCGGGATTCATCGGCTCCCATCTGGTCCGCCGGTTCGTCCTGCAAGGCGGGCATGACGTCGTGAACCTCGATGCATTGAAGTACTCGGGCAACCCGGCCAACGTCCGGGATCTCGAGGGCAAGGCCTCGTATCGTTTCGTCGAAGGCGATATCGCGGATCAGCTGCTAGTGGAGCGCCTCTTGCGCGACCATCGCATCGAGGGCGTCATCAATGCGGCGGCGGAAACCCACGTGGACCGCTCGATCGTGGACCCGGGAGCCTTTGCTCGGACCGACGTCGTCGGGACGGGAGTCCTGCTCGAGGCCGCGCGGCGCGCCGGTATTCAACGGTTCCTTCAGGTCAGCACCGACGAAGTGTACGGCAGCGTCGAAGTCGGAACCTCGGCCGAAGGCGACCGATTGATGCCGCGAAGTCCGTACTCGGCGAGCAAGGCCGGGGGCGATTTGCTTGTCTTGAGCTATTGGACGACGTATCGATTTCCCGTGTTGGTCACACGCGGCAGCAACACCTACGGCCCCAATCAGTATCCCGAAAAATTCATTCCGCTTTTCATCACGAACGCCATCGACGATCAGCCGCTCCCCCTGTACGGGGACGGCCGGCAACGACGGGACTGGCTGGCGGTTGAAGATCATTGCGCCGGCATCGAGCATGTCTTCCTTCACGGCGCGCCGGGAGAGATCTACAACATCGGAGGCGGGAACGAGCGGGAGAACATCGAGGTCGCGGAAATGATGTTGGCCTGTCTTCACAAGCCGAAGAGCCTGATCCGACTCGTGGAGGATCGTCCCGGTCATGACCGGCGCTACGCGGTGGACTGCGGAAAACTGCATCGGCTTGGCTGGAAGCCCTCGGTTCCGTTCGACGAGGGCGTGCGGACGACGGTGGAATGGTACCGGACGAATGAGTCTTGGTGGAGACCGATCAAATCCGGAGAATTCAGGCAGTACTACGAAGAGCAGTATCGAAAGCGGTTGGAGCGGGGGCGCGCGTGCGGATCCTGATCACTGGCGCACAGGGTCAACTTGGGACGGCGTTGCAGCAGGCGCTCGCAGGCGAGACGCTCATACTCGAGGATCTGCCGCACTTCGATCTTGCAGACCCCGGGTGCGAGGAGCAGGTGGCCGCGGCCCGGCCGGACGTCGTCATTCATGCCGGCGCCTATACCAACGTCGATGGAGCGGAACGTGAGCCGAAACGAGCCCATGCGGTGAACGCCGACGGGACACGATCGGTTGCGCGGGCGGCCCAGCGGGTGGGGGCGAGGCTGATCTGTCTTTCGACAGACTACGTCTTCGACGGAAGGAAAACCCGGCCTTATCTTGAAGAGGATGTGCCGAATCCGATCAACGAATACGGGCGGTCCAAACATGCAGGGGAACAGGCTGCCCTCGGGCACTGCGAAAATACCCTGATCGTGAGAACCGCATGGCTGTACGGACATGCGGGGCACAATTTCGTGAAGACCATCATGAAATTGGCGGCCGAGCGATCCGCACTGGACGTCGTCGAGGATCAGCGCGGAAGCCCGACATTCGCCGGGGATCTGGCCCAGGCGCTCGCCGGGCTGGCGAAGAGCGACCTGCGCGGCATCTGCCACGTCGCAAACACCGGCGAGGCGTCCTGGCATGAACTTGCCGAAGCGATCGTCGGACACTTAAAGCTCCCGGTTACGGTTCATCCGATCACCACCGCGCAAGCCGGACGTTTGGCGAGAAGGCCGGCATACAGCGTGCTGGCTTCCGGACGCCTTGGGTCAGTGATTGACCCGCTGCCTCATTGGCGGGACGCGCTCGGACGGTTCATGAACTCCGTGCCTGCCTCAGTTTAAGCCGGAAAATAAAACGATAGACACCTGTGAGTCACTGCGACGGCGGCATGAATTTTATTTTCATCGGCCAGGCGACCGGCTATGATGTAGAGGTCATCCACTAGAGGAGTGACCATTCCCCTGACATGACGAAGCACGTCACGAAGAGCAGACAGGCGCTGTCGGAACGGCAGCGCATGGAGCGTTTGAAAGCCATTCGTCTGTTTGCGACTGATGTCGACGGCGTACTGACCGATGCCGGGATGTACTACGCGGAGTCCGGGGACGAATGGAAGAAATTCAACACCCGGGACGGGATGGGCATCAAACTGCTCCAAAAGGCGGGCGTGGTGACGGCCATCGTGACGCAAGAACGGACCAAGCTCGTTGCCAGACGGGCCGAGAAATTGACCATCCCCGAGGTTCATCAGGGGGTCATGGACAAGCTGGCCGTCGTGCGAGAGATGGCGCAACGCTACGGCTTGACGCTGCAACAGGTGGCGTATATCGGCGACGACGTCAACGACGTCGAAACGCTCAAGGCGGTCGGCTTCTCCGCCACCCCGGCGGACGGAGCCTCTCAGGTCATCGCCGTGGTCGATCATATTTGCAGCAAGAAGGGCGGAGAGGGCGCCGTGCGGGAAGTCATCGATATGATTCTCGAGGCACAGCTCGGCTCTTCACGGGAGGAACGTGGCACATGAAGCAGCAAGCATCGCTCTATCCCGTCATCATGGCCGGGGGAAGCGGAACCCGCTTCTGGCCCCTGAGCAGGCATCTTTTCCCGAAACAATTGCTGCGAATCATCGGAGATGAAACGCTGATTCAGCAGACGATGCGCCGGGTGGTCCACGCGGTTCCTGCCGAGCGGGTCCTGATCTCGACGAATCCGGCGCAAGCCGACTCGATCCGGGTGCAGCTCGGGGAATGGAAGGATGCCTTAAAGGATAACTTCATCTTGGAGCCGGAAGGCCGCAACACTGGACCGGCGATCGGCCTCGCTGCCCTCGAGCTGGAGCGGCGTGATCCGGAAGCCCTGATGCTCATCGTGCCGGCGGACCACATCGTCAAGGGTCAGAAAGAGTTCGACGCCGCCGTCGCATTGGCGTCCGAACTTGCCCGGCAGGGCTATTTGGTGACCTTCGGGATCAAACCGATCAGACCTGAGACGGGCTACGGCTATATCAAACCGAACGGGAAGGTGACGATCGGAAAGGCGGGCTCGCTCAAGGGGCATCCCGTGAGCCGCTTCGTCGAAAAACCCGACGCAGCCAAGGCGAGGCAGTACGTCAAGGCCAAGGATTATTTTTGGAACAGCGGCATGTTCATCTGGCGCGCCGCCACGATTCTCGAAGAAATCGCCCGTCATCAGCCTCTCCTCTCCAAGGGGCTCGAGCGGATCCGGGTCTTGATGCAGCAAGGCGCTCCCAAGAGCGCGGTCGACGAGGAGTACAAAACACTCACACCGGTATCGATCGACACCGGCGTGATGGAGCGATCCACGAAGGCCGCCGTGGTGCCCGTGGCCTTTGAATGGTCCGACGTGGGCAGTTGGGGCAGTCTCGATGAGGTCGCGCCCAAAGATAAAGCCGGGAACGTGGTCGGCGGACGCGTGATCGACCTCGACAGTCAACGCTCGATCATCTATGGAGACCGTCGGGTCGTGGCGACAATCGGGTTGAACGAGATGGTGGTGGTCGATACGCCGGATGCGACACTGGTTTGTCCGAAGTCCCGTGCACAAGACGTCAAGAAGGTCGTCGACATCTTGAAGCAGCAGCGTGCCCCGGAACATCTGGAGCATCTGACCGTCCATCGTCCATGGGGCTCGTATACCGTGTTGGAAGAGGGAGAAGGCTACAAAGTGAAGCGCGTCACGGTGAAGCCCGGGGGCCGGCTCTCGCTTCAGATGCACCATCGCCGCAGCGAACACTGGGTCGTGATCGCCGGGACGGCGCGTGTCACGCGGGGAGACGAGGTCTTCGATCTGCAGGTGTCCCAGAGTACCGCCATTCCGGTTGAAACCCGTCACAGGCTCGAGAATGTGGGCCAGGAGACACTCCACATCATCGAAGTCCAGAACGGGCCCTATTTGGGTGAGGACGATATCGTGAGATTTCACGATGACTACGGCCGAACACCGAAACCCGACCGGTAAGATGAGCTGAGCGCCATGAACTGCGTTCCAGGAGTCACGAATGGGATTGTTTCGGGAATATGATTTGAGAGGCATCGTCGGAAAGGAATTGACGGAGTCGATCGCCGAGCAGGTCGGTGGGGCGTATTGCGCATTTGTGCAGGGGCGAGGGGTGAAGACGATTACCGTGGGCCGCGACGGCAGGCTGAGCTCGCCGGATCTCTTTCGCGGACTGGTTCGCGGGCTTCTCGCCGGTGGTCTGAACGTCGTCGATATCGGCGTCTGTCCGTCGCCGCTCGTGTACTTCTCGCTGTTCAACTTGCCGGTGGACGGTGGGATCATGATCACCGGCAGCCACAATGCGGCCGAGTACAACGGCTTTAAGATCTGCGTCGGCAAGGAAGCAATCCATGGCGAAGCCATCCAAGAGCTGCGGCGCATCATGGAAACTGGTTCGTTCCCGGCCGGCTCCGGAACCCTTTCACGGCATCCGATTATCCCGGACTACCTCGAGTACATCAAAAAGAGTTTCGCCGGGGTCGATGCTGCCCGCCTGCACGTCGTGATCGATTGTGGCAATGGAGCGGGGGCGCTCGTTGCCAAGCAGGCATTGGAGCTGCTCGGCTGTCGCGTGACGGGCCTCTACTGCGATCTGGACGGGCGGTTTCCAAATCATCATCCCGATCCCACCGTGTTGGACAATCTCCAGGATCTCATGGAAGCCGTGAAGGAGGAGAAGGCCGACGTGGGCATCGGGTACGACGGAGACGCCGACCGTATCGGGGCGATTGATGAACGGGGACAGGTGCTATGGGGCGATCGCCTGCTCGTCGTCTACTCCCGTGACATCCTCACGTCCAGGCCGGGCAGCACGATCATTTCCGAAGTCAAAGCCTCACAAAGCCTCTACGACGACATTGCGAAGCAGGGAGGCAGGCCTGTGATGTGGAAGACCGGTCATTCGCTCATCAAATCGAAGATGAAGAGCGAACGGGCGGTCCTGGCCGGCGAAATGTCGGGTCATATGTTTTTCGCCGACCGCTATTTCGGTTATGACGATGCGATCTACGCTTCCTGCCGTCTGGTCGAGATCCTTTCGAAGACGCCGCGCCCGCTCTCGGCGTTGGTCGCCGATCTTCCTCAGACCTCGGTGACGCCGGAAATCCGTGTCGATCTCCCCGACACCGTGAAGTTCGATGTCGTTAAAGGCGTGCACGAACGGTTTTCTCGTTACCTTAAATCCGGCGAGCGGATCGGCCGGCCTCAACTGGTCCTGCGGGATTTGGTGACGATCGACGGTGTGCGAGCGGTCTTTGACGATGGATGGGGATTGATCCGCGCCTCCAACACTCAGCCTGCCTTGGTTCTCCGCTTCGAAGCCTCCTCGCCCGATCGATTGGCCGTCATTCGGTCCGTCGTCGAAGGGGAGCTCGCTGATACGAGGCGTTCGCTCGGGCACTGACCCTCGTCGTTTCCCTCCACGCTATCCTGTCTCGCCATGCGGTACGTCGTCGGCCTCCTCACTCTGATCGCCATGCTATGGTCCCCGGGGCAGAGTTCAGCCCAGGACGCCCCGCCAGCTTCCGCTGTCCAGCCCGGGGAACATCTGACATATGAGATATCGTGGCTGAATATTCTGGCGGGGACGGCCGTGATGGACGTCATGAACGCCCAGGGCAGCGAGGGGAATCCGGCGTTGACACTGGTGACGACCGCACGGTCCAGTCCCAAGGTGACGATCTTCTACCCCGTCGACAACCGCGTGGAATCCCTGGTGGATCCGCGAAGTTTTCAGTCCGAGAAGATGACGTTCAGACGGCGGGAGGGCAAACGCAAGAACGATTTTGACTACACGTTTCATCACCAGGAAGGGACCGTGACGGCCGTCAAGGACGGTGTGAGTGAAACGCTCGCCATTCCACCCGGCACTCTAGACGCCATTTCCTGTTTGTATTATGTGCGCAGCATGCTGCCCTTGAAGCCGGGAGTCAGCCAGTCCCTGAACGTTCATCATGACAAGAAAAACTACAAGCTTGAAGTGCGGGTGGAAGGCATGGAAACGATTGAAGGCTCATGGGGAAAGCGGGAAGCCGCGCGTCTCTTAGTCATCATGCCGTTCCAGGGCATTTTCCTCAACCAAGGGAACATCCGGGTGTGGCTGGCCAATGACAGCCGAAGGATCCCCCTCCGCATGAAAGCCAAGGTCATTATCGGCTCTATCGTCGCGGACTTAGTGAGTGGATTTCCGGGCACGGTCCTCCAGCAGTAAGCGGCTGCAAGTTTCATTGCCCGCCCCCTGATAGACCAGCTATAATGCATTTTCACTATCTTTACATCTATCCGGGGCTACGGGTGCCCAAGCCTGATGCCTGACCTTGCTGTCGTCCGGCTGAAATCCCGCCAGGTATGGCTCGTCATTCTCTCACCCTCGAAGGGTTTGTCCAGCGCAGCGACATTGCGGTCCCGGGTGATCGGGCGGCCTTTGCCACACTGCTCTCCCATATTGGACTCGTCGGCAAACTGTTGGCGCGAGACCTCAGGGTGGCGGGACTGCTCAATATTCTCGGCACGACCGGAGAGACGAACGTTCAAGGAGAAGTCGTCAAGAAACTGGACCAAATCGCGAATGAGACCTGCGTCGAAATTCTCGAGCAAAGCGGGATGGTGGCGGCATTGGCATCCGAGGAGATGGAAAAGCCCCTCATCGTGTCGCAGCCTTGCACCCGCGCGCCGTTTCTCGTGCTTTTCGATCCCTTGGACGGCTCGTCGAATACCGACGTCAATATGCCGTTGGGATCCATCTTCTCTATCCTGACGTTCACGGGGAGCCAGCCGAGCGAACAGGATCTTATCCGGAAAGGGACCGACCAAAGTGCCGCCGCGTACCTGCTGTTCGGACCCAGCACAATGTTCGTCTTTTCGACAGGAAGCCGGGTGCATGGATTTACACTGGATCCGGGAGTGGGAGAATACGTCCTTTCTCATCCGGACATA
>DASTSI010000190.1:0-2065 GCA_035760745.1 Nitrospira sp.
ATCTCAAGGTCGCGCGAGAGTACGGTGATACCCTGCTGACTCGGGCCGATCCCCAGCGGCTCCGCCAGGCGATCTGGAACCTGTGTCTGAACGCGGTCCAAGCGATGCCAGACGGCGGCGAGCTGCGAGTCGGCGCCCGAACGCTGCGAGAGCGCGGGGGGCGGCTCCAGATCTCGATCAGCGACACCGGCCAGGGGATCGCGGAGGGAGATCTCCCTCACATCTTCGAGCCCTTCTTTTCCACCAAGCCGGAAGGAAGCGGCATCGGGCTTGCGCTCGTGTACCGCGTGCTCGAAGAGCATGGCGGCACCATCGAGGTACGCAGCCGCGTGGGCGAGGGCACCACATTCATCCTCATCCTGCCGGCGCCGGAAGGCGCCGCGCGGGCGTGAGCCTGCGGTCCGAAACGAGGAAGACATGAAAGAGGCACGGGTCCTGGTGGTGGACGACGAGAAGAGCATGCGTGACCTGCTGGCCATCACGCTGCAGAAGGCCGGCTACGAGGTCACACTCGCCGACGGCGGAGCGGCCGCCATCGAGGCGATCCGGCGCGATCCATTCGACGCGGTCATCACGGACCTCCGAATGCCGAAGGTAGATGGGCTCCAGGTGCTGCGAGCGGCCAAGGAACAGTCGCCCGACATGTCCGTGATCATGGTGACCGCCATGGCTTCCACCGAGACCGCAGTGGAGGCCATGAAGCTGGGGGCATACGACTACATCACTAAGCCCTTCAAGCTGGACGAAGTCAATCTCATCATCAAGAATGCGCTCGAGCGGAAGCAGCTCCGCGCCGAGAACCAGTACCTACGGAAGCAGCTCGAGACGCAGCATCGATTCGAAAACATCATCGGAAAGAGCTCCCGGATGGTGGAGGTCTTCGACACCATCCGCAAGATCGCGGACAGCCCCTCCACCGTCATGATCACCGGTGAGAGCGGAACGGGGAAGGAGCTCGTCGCCCGGGCGATCCACTTCAACAGCCACCGCCGGGACAAGCCGTTCGTGTCAGTGAACTGCGGCGCCATCCCGGAAGGGCTCATGGAGTCCGAATTGTTCGGCCACGTGAAGGGCGCGTTCACGGGCGCGGTGGCCAACAAGATCGGCCTCTTCACCGCCGCCGAGGGCGGCACACTCTTCCTCGACGAGATCACCGAGATTCCGGCCCTGTTGCAGGTCAAGCTGTTGCGGGCGATCCAGGTCCGGGAGATCCGGCGCGTGGGCGACACCCGGGACGTCAAGACCGACGTCCGGCTGATCGCGGCCTCCAACCGCGACCTGGAGACCGCAGTGCGGGACGGGGTGATGCGCGAGGACCTCTTCTATCGGCTCAACGTCCTTCCCATTCACCTGCCTCCCCTGCGCGAGCGCCGGGAGGATATCCCGCTGCTGATCGCGCACTTCCTGCAGAAGTTCAGCAAGGATCTCGGCAAGGAGGTTCGCGGTGTCACGCCGGAGGCGCTGGCGGTGCTGGAGCGCTATCACTGGCCCGGCAACATCCGGGAGCTCGAAAACGTGATGGAGCGGGCCATCGTGTTGGGTGGTGCGGACATGTTGAGTGCCGATGCGCTTCCCGAGTCCGTGCGTCGTGAACGCCCCAGCCGCGGGCCAGAGATGGTCGACATCCCGGAAGAGGGACTGGATCTTGAGTCGACCCTCGACGATCTCGAGCGGCGCTACCTGCAGCGGGCTCTCGATCGCACCGGCGGCGTTCAGACCAAGGCCGCCGAACTGCTACGCATGACGTTCCGGCAGTTCCGCTACAAGCTGCAGAAGCACAGCCTCGCCAAGCGCGGGGCGCCGGGTGACGAATGACATTCTGCGGCCTTGACAGTAACAGGCGCTGTCAACCCTGCATCGCATGTCATCGTCTCGCCGGCCGATTCTGCAATGCTCAAACGGTGCATTAAATATCAATAGAATTAGATAGTTAAAACGCTGAGCCGGATCCGACGATCCGGCTCAGAGCGTTCGGGCGCCGACATCCTCGGCCCCGAAGGGCGTGGCATCGAACCTGCAATCTCCCCCCTGCAGATGCAATTCAACTTCTCTACTCGGCCGAAAG
>DASTSI010000191.1:0-3589 GCA_035760745.1 Nitrospira sp.
GGACCGTTCCCGTCCTTACAGGCGCTGCTTTCGACGGCCGGGCCAGCCGAGTCGGCAAGCGATCGCGCTACGCGGGCACTGTTGATCAGCCGGGCGACGATGGAGGCCAGCCAGCAAGCGATGGCCGAGTGGTCGCGTCTCAAATCATGGAAGGACCGCGTACGGACCTTGCGCGGCCAGGCGCGCCTGTGCGGAACCTGGCAATGGGTGATTCACAATCATCAACAGCACCATCAGGAACAAAAGCTGTCGCTCCTCTTTCCCCCTCCCGGCTCCGACGGCACCGGTGTTCCCGGACTCGCGGAAGCGATCGTGCTGGGCGACACCGTGTATCTCCGGTGGGAACGCGACGGTCGGAGCCAAGAGGACAGCCTGCTGTTCAGCAAGGAAGGGCAACGACTGGAAGGCACGTTCATCAATTCGCAGGGCGGCTGGGGCTCCGTCAGCGGCAAACGCACCGCCTCCTGCACGCCGTAATACCCGCCGGACCTCAACCGGGCTTGCTCCCGACGAGCGCCTGCCATATGAGCAGGCTCCATCCCGCGATGAACGCCACGCCTCCGAGCGGCGTCACCGCCCCGAGCCACCGAACCCCGCTCAACGCCAGGACGTACAGACTCCCTGAGAACAGCACGATGCCCGCGATAAAGCACCATCCCGCCAACGGCAAGCGGGATGCGGGGTATCGGTCGGCCGCCAACGCCACAAGGCACACGCCGATTGCGTGGTACATCTGATAACGAACCGCCGTCTCGAACACCGCTAACATCGAGCCGTCGAGGAGTCCCTTCAGCATGTGGGCCCCGAAGGCACCGGCCGCGACAGCGAGCGCAGCCATCAGACCTCCGATGGCCAGAAACCGCCGTGAGCAGGACTGCGAAATCATGGACATCCTCCTGTTCTTGGGCTACAAAATCGAAACAGACGATGGGTCGAGTACCGCATGCCGATTGAGTGCCCACGCTGCCTGCTCACCAATCCCGACACGAGCTTCGCCTGCGAATGCGGCTACGACCTGGTGTCACATGTTCAAAGGCGCGCACCGGCGCGAACGAGGAGCGGCGAACATCGAGGACCCGAGACCGGCATGTCGAAGGAAGCATTCGCGCTGGGAGTCGTCCTCTTGTGGATGCTCTTGACCGTCGGCGAGTGGCTCCGGATGCGACCGGAATTGAATGCCCGAAAGCCGATCCATCTCTTGTCGGACAGTCTGCTCCTCAGTCTCACCGACATGACGGGCGCGCTGATCATCGGCGCGCTGGGCTGGATGGTCGTCTGGATCATCCTGGCCTATGAAGGTCGCCGGCTTCGTCCCTGCCCGAAACGGACGACCTTGGGGGTCACGACCGTCGCGGCAGCCCTGTTGTTTGCCAGCCGATGGATCGCGGCCGACATCCACGTCCACCATGTCATCCATGCCGTAGTCGTCCTTGGGATCGCCGTCTTCGCATACTACGCCGGGAGCCGGCAGTGGCTGGGCCGATGGTGAGCTGCTCCGCTACAATTTTCTCCTGATGTCTTTCCAGTCCCTGGCCAGTATGGCTTTCTTCGGTAGGGCTTCCGTCGCAGGCCCCGGCACGATGACCACCTCCATCCGGCGTTGAAGAAATGTTTCGGCGAACTCTTTCGTTCGTCCGATTCCCACTTTGATCGTCGTCCAACCGGCCGCGCGAAGGGCATCGAGCATCGAGCCCAAGCGTTCGACGCTGACAACCGCCGGAAGGATATAGCCGGCCGGGAACTCATGAGCGGACAGCCATTGACGGGTTTGAGCCGCGGCGCGAAAACCGGCGTTGGGTGCCGCTGACGGTTCTTCGGCGGACACGTACACGAGGTTGTAATAAAACTGCGTCAGTTTCCTCAGCTCTTCGGCGGCATCCGGTAAGGGCTCACGCGTGCGCGGATCGTACAGCGCGCTCATCTCGACCACAAGCAAGGGCGTCCGCCGCTCCCAGGCGGCCACGGTCGCGGCGGCCGACTCGGACACGGGCGAATCGTCCTTTGTCCGCGCGATGAGGTGGAGCGTCTGCTTCCGCGGCGGAATAAAGGAGAACGTCGCGATGCCCGTCGGACCGGTTTCGGCGGCAGCCACCACCGTTCCCTCCAGTACCAGTTCAAGCGAAGCCCCGGGAACGGGAACTTCGCCCTCCTTCCCCTTCCGGACAAGAAGAGCTTCGATTTCGGCCGTCTGATTCGGCGAGACGAGCGCGTCTTGGACGTACAGTCGGCCGACCGTCTCATCAGCGGACGACGTCACCGCCGGCAACAGCGTGAGGATGGCCTGGACCGCCACGACGACAAGCAGTCTCGGGAAGGGGATCGGCATGGAGCGATGAACGTTACGACTTGAGCGCGGTGAGCACTTCGTCCGCATGGCCATCGACTTTGACCTTACGGAACATCGCTTTGATCTTGCCCGTCGGATCGATCACGAAGGTGCTGCGTTCGATTCCCCAGTATTTCTTTCCGTACATATTCTTCTCTTTGTAGACACCGTAGGCTTTGGAAATCGCCGCGTCTTCATCGGACAGCAACGAAAAAGGGAGGCCGTACTTCTTGATGAACTTTTGGTGGGATTCTTTTCCGTCCAGACTCACCCCAAGAATCACGCCACCGGCCCTCATGATCTGCGATTCCACGTCGCGGAAGTCGCAGGATTCTTTCGTGCAGCCCGGCGTATCGTCCTTCGGATAGAAATAGAGTACGACCTGCTTGCCCCGGAAGGATTTGAGCGTCACCGTCTTGCCATGCTGATCAGGCAGCGACAGTTCCGGTGCCTGATCCCCGACTCCCAAGGACTTGACCATGATTCCGCTCCTCTCAGCCGTGGCTGTTATACATAGGGCCCGAACTTCACCGAGGACCTCCGCCGAAGGTCGGCCGACTCGTCGTGGTCGGATGCTCCTTGTAGGCTTTTTCGTTCTGTGGATTTCCGTACTGACGAAGCGCCGGCGAATCCCAAATGACCTTGTCTCCCGGCGCCAGATTGGCGGCTTCGAGGAAGTGCTGACGAGCCTGCTCGGTGTCTCCCAAGGAGTACAGCGCCAGCGCATAGTTGTAATGGGCCTGTCCCGACTCCGGCGCCGCGGCAACGGCCTGCGAAAAATAGTTCTTCGCGTCTTCGTACTGTTTGCCCTGATAGGCCTGCGTGCCCTGCTCGGTCAACGTCACGGCTTGCGTTTTGGCTCCGGGCTGCAACGCCAAGGGGACCAACGGCTTGCCATTGCTTTTCGAGCAACCGGCCGGCGCCACGGCGAGCAACATGGCCGCGATCAGCACCGAGATCAAACGTGTCCTCGTCATAAATATCTCACCCTTTCGCCTGTTTTCTGGTTTCCTCCTCGAACGTCTTCCGATAGAGCACCTCCCATTCGGGGCTGCCCTCAACAAGGCCACGAGAGTAGGACGCGAGTCTCGCCTTGACCTTCCGGTCGATGTCCACCTCCTGCTCCAACTCCGCATGCAGAAGCCGCTTGATGTCCTTCAGCAGCCTTCCGTCATCGGACTTGACCTGGACGCCCTGATGACTCTTGATGGCCCTCAGGAGCACGTGCGAGAGGTGGCTCACCTTGTCCTCGCTTAACATGGC
>DASTSI010000192.1:0-10157 GCA_035760745.1 Nitrospira sp.
TCCCGCGCCTGTTCCCGGCGATCGACGAGGCCTTCGCCTCCTTCACCCACCGGGTGCCGACCGGACAACTCAACGACCTGCTGCAACAGATTCTCGCGACTCATCCCCTCCCGTCTCGAAAGGGAAAGCCGACCAAGATCACCAAGTCGGCGTTCATGACGCAGGTCGCGACCCGGCCCCCGGTATTCGCGCTGTTCGTCGGCCATCCTGAAAACATCACGGCGTCCTATCTCCGGTATCTGGAAAACCGGCTCCGAGAGGAATACGGCTTTAGCGGCACGCCCATCCGCATCCTCGTTCGGAACAAATAGCGGACAGTTCCGTTCATCCAGCGACAGGCTTTGTGCGCCATGGGCCCCACAGCCCTGAGGCCGGCTTCCATTCCTCAAGATTGACGGGGATCGAAACGATCGTCCGTGGGTTCGACTCTTGCAGCCTGCCGGCGTTCCTCGAAAGGAGCCTCGAATGTCACAATCGGTCCACCCGTCCTTCGCGACCAGCCAGGCGCTCCAGGCATTCCCGCCGACGCTTCCCTCGCTCGGACCTGAACCGCTCGATACTGCGGATCCGGGAGTGATGCTCCTGTCCGCGACGCCACGGATCACGCATATGAACAGCCGGGCTCGCGCGTTGCTGAAACTCTTCGGCGAGATCCGCGAAATCGGGATCAACGTCGGACCGGAATGCCTGCCGTCCGTCCTCCAGGAGTTGTGCCGGGACCTGCTTCGCGAAGTCTTGGCGCGCCGAGACCAACAGGAATGGACGAACTTCGAGCTGCGCCGCATCTGCCACATGGTCTCTCCTCCGCTCTTGTTCCGCGGATTCGCCGTCTCGAATCAGCCCGGGCGGGAACCGCAGATGATCCTCACCGTCCAACCCTGTCCATTTCCGAAAGCCGTGCGCTCACAGGGCTGACCTGCGGCGCATCGGTTTCCTCGTGCCCTCGGGGCTTTCAACTTGACTCCTCGGAACCGTCATGGTTTATTCGACCGAGACCCGCGCCCGGCACGCCGGCGTTTGCTTCGGCGGCCTCGATGCCGGCGTTTGAGAACCAATGACCACGTTCTTCACTCACCCGGCCCCTCGGACAGCCGGCGGCGTTGTGTCCGCGTTCTTCGCCCTGCTCGCAGTCCTCGGGATCTCGTGGCTTCCGGAAGCGCAGGGCCAGGAACCTGCCGTCGCCGTTGACCCCGCTGCTGCTCCCGCTACCGAGCCGGCCGCCGCGGATCCCCTCATCACCCTTCGTGGTTCCGTGTGGAGAACCAAGGCCGGCATCGTCTTTTTGAAAACGCCCGTCGGGATTTTGACGCTGAGCTCGAAGACAACCTTGAAGGATTTGAAGGCCTCGCATGAGGTCCTGTTCTGGGTGCACGAGCAACATTCTGTCGTGGACATTCGTCGAAGGACCGATGGGTCGCTCGTTCATCGATACCTGACCGGTCCGATGACGTTCGGGGACGAAAACCCGAAGACGTTGCGCTGGTGGACGCCCGACGGACAGGAAACCACACATTTCGGCACGCAGGAGGGCCGGTTGGCGGCGTTTCACGAGGGGGACCCGTTGACGGTCGAAGTCGACGAGTCGCACACGATCGTCGGTGTGCACGATCTTCAGTTCGATTTACAGATCAGCCAGGCGGCGCCCTCCGGCACGCAGGCCCAGATCCTCTTGTCGGGCACCGTGTCGAAGCTCAAATCGAACTTCGTGTTCTTCCGTACCCCGGTCGGACTCATCATGGTGAACGCAAAAATCGGGCTTCCACGCGTCAAAGTCGGGCAGCCCATGACGCTCAGAATCGACAATCACGAGGTGGCCGTGGACCTCAAACCCACGGCGGCGAAATCATCGCGCAACAGCCAGGACCCGGGCCCCCCGCTCACCTCGACTCCCTGATCCTCTCCATGCGTCGAACTTCTCACAAGCCGGCCGCTGCCGCACAAGAGCGGGACGGCTTTGATAAGCTGTATCGAGATCATGTCGATTTGCTCTATCGGTACGCGCACCGCCTCTGCGGCGAGTCGGAGGCCGCCAAAGATTTGGTCCAGGAGACGTTCCTGAATGCCTATCGCGGTTACGACCGCTTTCGCGGAGAGGCGCAGATTTCGACCTGGCTCTACACGATCGCTTCGCGCGCGTGCATGCGCATGCGGCGCAGGCGCAAAGGCGAGCCGGAGCGGGAGCTGTCGCTGGATGAATTCGTCCCGACTTCCGAGGGCGAGTTCCGGCTCCAGATTCCGATGCAAGGGCTCACGCCCGAAGAAGCCTTGCAGAACAAAGAACTGCGCGAAGCGCTGGACCAAGCGATTCAGAAGTTGCCGAAGAAGTATCGGATGACGTTGGTGCTCCGCGACATGGAAGGGCTGAGCGCGAAGGAAGTGGGGGCCGTCATGGGTCTCAATGAGCGGGCCGTCAAATCGCGTCTCCACCGGGCGCGGTTGTTCGTACGGAAGGAATTGAGCGCCAAGGGAATCGGCCAGACGGGCCGCGAAGCGGAGGCACCGGCACTTACAGGATCGAAAGGACGGTCGTCATGAAGAAGCAGGCATCGGCACGTCGGGCGAATCCGGCCCACCATGGCCACGAGGCGGGACGCTGTCTCGACGTTCTCCGCCAACTCTCGGCCTACATCGACGACGAGTTGCCTGGAAAGATCTGCGACGAGCTCCGGCGCCATCTCGGTGCCTGCCCGAACTGCGAGGACTTTGTCGCCTCCCTGAGGGACACCGTCACGCTGTGCCGTCACCGTCCGACGCCGACGCTCACCGCCGCGGATCGCGCCGCGCTGAGATTGGAAATCCTGAGGGCCGCGCAAGCGAGGTCCCACCGATGACCGGGCGGGCGCCGGGCCTGACTCTCTCTGTGCTCATGGCCGGGCTCATCTGGTCCTTACCGGCCGCGGCCGTCACTGCGGACGAGCTCGAGCAGGGACGGGCCCTGTATGAGCGCCACTGCGCCGCCTGTCATGGTATGCAAGGCCGCGGTGACGGCAAACTCGCATCGTCCCTGTCGCCGAGACCCGGCAACCTGGTGTCGGCCCAGACGTCGGCGAAATCCGATCAGGATCTCTTGAAGATCATCGCCAACGGCCGACCTCGCACCGCGATGACGGGATGGAACGAGCATCTGTCCGAAGAGGAACAACGGGCCGTCCTGGCCTACATCCGTTCGCTCGTGAAATTTTCCCAGTCGGCGACACCCCCTCCTCCCTCTCGGTAGCCCGAGACGGGCAGCCCCTTTCGAATCCGGAAATCGGCGTGGTACAGTAGCGTCCTTTCTATCCAGTATTCCTGAGGGAGTCATAACGTCATGATGGTCAGAATCGGTTGCCTGCTGTGCTCCGTGTCCGTTGCCGGGCTGCTGTTCGTCTCGCCGCCCGCATCGGCGGCCGCAAAAGCAAAACCGGCCAAGCCCCGCGATAGTGCTCCCGCCAAGATCGCCGTCCGCTATGCGGAGGCGGTCTCTCAGGGCAATCTCGCCGAAACCGCGAAACTCGACTTTGCCTGCCAGTATCGCCTCGTCTCCGCGAGCGGCGGCCGGCTGAAGTCCTATCCCGATCAGTCCGATCCGTCCTATGCGGCTTGCTGGGAAGGCCTCAAGAAGGTGCATGAGCCGGCGTTGAAACGCACCGACATCGGCATGGACGTGCTCTGGCCCAGCAATGGCGGGCTCGTGTTCTTCGGAGAGGAAGTGGACCGCTATCCGGCCTCGGCCTTCGTCATGGACGCCATCGGGCTCTCCCCGCCGGGAAGCGGGATTCATCTCAAAGTCGTGTCCACGAAGCCGCTGCCCAACGCGTCGTTTCCCTTGCGCCGGAACCAGCCGCTGGTGTCCGTCCCGACTTCGCTCGTGACGCTCGAGGTCTCGTACCAAGATCCGCTCACCTCTCCGGTCACGAAAGCTCCCGGGAGCTATAAGTGGACCAACACGGTGAAGCCGGCCAGGCGCGCGCTCAAGAGCATTCAGACACAATGGGTGGTGATGACCGGTTTGAAGCGGCACGGTTTCCCCGGAGACTCGGCCGTGCTGAATCTCTTGGTCAAGGACAGCACTCCGGTCGAGGGCATCCCTCAGGAGATCGTCCCCTTCGTGACCCAGTTCAGCAAGGTCGTCCCCGGTTCGCTCGTCTGGTGGGGACCGAACGATATGCCGGGACTCCTTGTCGCCTCCGCCGCGCGCGCCGCAGGGTTCCCGACTCTGCGCGACCGCGTGGCGCTGTTGAACCGCGTGCTGATCATCGACCCGAAACAAGCCGACGCGCTGA
Organism: Nitrospira sp.; assembly: GCA_035760745.1. Taxonomy (GTDB): domain Bacteria; phylum Nitrospirota; class Nitrospiria; order Nitrospirales; family Nitrospiraceae; genus Nitrospira_C. The sequence continues at coordinate 4,263 of DASTSI010000192.1, forward strand.
CCGTGCTGACCAGGGATTTGTACGCCGTGATCCTGAAGGAAGCCACGCCGGCGCACGGGCTCGTCGTCAAGGATCCCGCCTTGGCTCTTGCGGTGAACGAGCACTATTGGAATACCTATGCCCAGACGACCCGCATGGACTTGTCGCTCGGCATGGAAATGGGCGGCCTCGATAAGCCGACGACGGCCGACTATCTCTATCGGCTGCTGCCGGCGCTGCGCACGCTGGCTGAAGTGCGGCCCGAGCAATTGGACAATCGCTTCCGGTGGGGCGCCGCGCTGCGGTGGAACAATGATCAGGACCAGGCGATCCACGTTGATGAAGACTTGGTCAAGGACATCCCCGACGAGCGCAAGTCGGGCAAGGCTGAAGCGCTCCTTCAGTTGGCGTGGTCCCGGATCAATAAGGTCGCCTGGAACCGGATTCTCGACGATCCGGAAGTGCGGGCTGCGTACAAAGACGCCGATCAGGCGCTCGCGTTCGCGGAGGTGCCGCTCGATAAGTTCCTCGCCGAATACACCAAGGCGTACAGCGTCCTCTATACCCCCAACCGCAACAACCGGGAGATCCTGGAGCGGTTGACCGAGGCACAACGGTGGTTCGAAGAGGTGCCCGGACATACGCCGGAAGTGTGGAATTTCTTCATCGGGTCCGAACAGATGAAGATGGTGCTCGACGCCGACCCGATCTTTCAGCCGTTGCTCGCTTCAGGCCCTGCCGAAAAGGGGTGATTGCGCGGCGGGCCGCCGATCGGGTGCTCCCGTCGCGATATGTTTAGGCTCAGCCGTAATCCCCGCGACTTGAGTTTTCCTCCCGTTGACCGCGCTTCACCCGATGGTCTTGTCGCCATCGGGGGCGATCTACGCCCCGAGCGCCTGCTCGAGGCCTACCGCCGCGGAATCTTTCCCTGGTACAGCGAAGGCCAACCCATTCTCTGGTGGTCGCCGGATCCCCGTGCCGTCCTCTTTCCCGAGAAACTTCATGTCCCGCGCAGTCTTCAGCGGACCATCCGCCGGGGCCGGTACAGCGTGACGCTGGACCGGTGCTTCCAAGCCGTCATGACGCACTGCGCCGGTCCCCGGCCGCAGTATCCGGAAGGCGGCACATGGATCACGCCGGCCATGATGCAAGCCTACCTCGCCCTCGCCGAACGGGGTTATGCCCATTCGGTCGAAGCCTGGGAAGCCGATCGGTTGGTGGGAGGAATCTACGGCGTGGCGATCGGCGGAGCCTTTTTCGGTGAATCGATGTTCTCGCACGAGCCGGACGCGTCAAAAGTCGCGCTGGTCTCGCTCGTCCGCCAGCTTCGCGCCTGGGGATTCCGCCTCTTCGACTGCCAGCAGGCGTCGCCTCACGTCATGCGCCTCGGAGCCGAAGAGATCCCCCGCCCCGAGTTCATCAGGCATCTCACCGCGGCGGTCGCGCTGCCGAACAGATGCGGCCGATGGAAGTTTGACGAGATAGCGTGAGTTGCTTGTATTCGCGGCGGCACCGACCCGGGCGCCCTACTCGCCCGCAGCGTACGGGATCCACTGGGGCCGGGTGGAGCGAAGACGAGCGGGCTGGGTCGGCGACAGGACCCGTTCCAGAACGTCGCCGCGCACCGGCGTCACCGCCCCATCGTTGCCAGCTCCGCAAAGTAATGGGCAAACGCCTTCATCCCTCCCGAAGCCTGACCCCAATCAAAATATTCGTTCGGCGCGTGGTAGCCGTGCTCGGGGAGGCTCAGGCCGAGGAAGAGAATCGGCACCTTCCACGCTTTCTGCATCGTCAGCACCGCGCCGATCGACCCGCCTTCGCGAATAAAGGCCGGCTCCTTGCCGAACGCCGCCTGCGCCGCGCGCTTGATGCACTCGACGTACGGGCCCTCGAAACTCCCCTTGAAGGGATGCAGCATCCCCTCCGGTTGCACCTTCACATCCGGATTCAGTTTGGCGACGTGGCGCTTCAGCAAGGCGAAGACCTTCTCCGGCGTCTGATTCGGCACGAGCCGCATGCTGACTTTCAACTCCCCGTGCCCCGGCACGATCGTTTTGACGCCCGGTCCGTGATACCCGCCGTTCAGCCCGTGGATCTCGAACGTCGGCGCGGCCCAAATGCGGCGAGTCACCTCGGCGGGATCGTTCGTCCGGAGGGAATGGAAGCCGTAGGCCTCCTTGAACCGCTTCACCTGAAAGCCTGATTTCAAAAAACTCTTGATCTCGGCATTAGTCGGCTTGACCACGTCCTGATAGAAGCCGGGGATCTTGACCTCGCCGGTCTTCGCGTTCACGCAGGCGTTCGCCACCTCGATGAGCTCCGCCAGCGGATTCCTGGCCGCGCCGCCCGTGACGCCGGAATGGGCGTCCTTGCCGCCGGTCCGCAAACTGAGCCGCGCCCCGATCAGCCCGCGCAATCCGTACGGCATGGCCGGTCTGTCCTTCGCGATCCAGATCGTATCCGACACCACCACCGAATCGGGCCTCGGAATCGCGGCGCGATTCTTGAGCCCGCCGGAAAAATTCGGGCTGCCGATTTCTTCCTCCAACTCCCAGAGGAACCGGATGTTGATCGGCAATCCCTGCTCGACGGCATACCGGGCGGCCAGCAACACGGCGAGGGCCGGACCTTTGTCGTCCGTGGCCCCGCGGCCCCGATAGATCCCGTCGTCGTTGCGGAATGCGAACGGCGCCTGCTTCCACTCCGGTTCCTGCGCCGGCTGCACGTCCATGTGATTGTAGACCGTCACGGTCGGATGGCGGCTCCCGGTGATCCAGCCGCCTGACACAATCGGATAGCCTCCGGTCTTCACTATCTGCGCCTCGGCACCCAGATCGGTCAGCACCTGTGCCGCCATCGTCGCCATGCGGAGCACGTCGTTGGATTTGGCCGGATCCATGCTGATGGATGGAATCTCCACCATCTGAGCGAGGAGATCCTCAAAGCGGCTCCGGCTGTCGCGGACATATTGCTCGAGCTGTTCGACGTTCACCGACATGACGTGATTCTCCCCAAGGTGCGCGCGATTATAGCGGCTGGCTCTCGGCGACGGAAGAGCGTCTGCGAAGGCGATCGGTCTCCCGGGTCGTGATAGAATGCGCCGCGTATGAGGCGAAGACGGCGGACGGTATTCAGGCTCGTGCTGTCCTGCGGCGGGCTGTTCCTGATGGCGCTCTCTTCGCTGTACGCCGCCGACCGCGCCGAGATCGCCCGTATTCTCGAGGAGCCGCGCTCCTTTCATCTTCGCCAGGTCATCCTACAGGGGACCGTGAGAGACGTGCATCCCCTCGACCCCTACAAGTTACCGGCCGGCACGACGTGCTATGGCGGCTACCTGTTCCAACTCGAAGACGAGACGGCCTCCATCCGCGTCGCGGTCTTCGGGCAATGCGGGATTCCGACGGTCAAGGATCCCGACGTGGAGGACGGAGCCCGCATCGAGCTCCACGCCACCATCCAAGCCCCAAGCCACGGCGGTTACTATCTCAGTTTCGATGGCGTGAAAGTCGCGGGCGAGCGCGAAGGGGTGATTCAGGCCGTGGCTGACCGCATCGTGCCTCTTCTCGAATAATGTTGACGCTCACCAAACGATCGGCGATCGGCTGGGTCGGGACCGGCGTGATGGGCGCCTCGATGTGCGCGCATCTCATAAAGGCCGGCTACCCGGTCGTGGTCCATAGCCGTTCCAAGGAAAAGGCGCTGGCTCTGATCGATCGGGGCGCACGATGGGGCGAGAGCCCGCAGGCCGTCGCGGCGGCGTCCGACGTCGTGATCACGATGGTCGGTTTCCCGAACGACGTGCGCGACGTCTATTTGAGCGAGGCAGGCCTGCTGCGCGGGGCCACGCCGGGCATGATTTTCATCGATATGACGACGACGAGTCCCAGCCTCGCCCGCGAGCTCCATGAGCGGGCGTGCGCGCGTTCGTGCTGGACGGTCGATGCGCCGGTCTCCGGAGGGGACATCGGCGCGAGGAATGCGACCCTCTCCATCATGATCGGCGGAGACAAACAGGCCGTGCAAGCCGTGATGCCCCTGTTCGAGGCGCTCGGTCAGACGATCGTGCACCACGGCGAAGCAGGCAGCGGTCAACATGCCAAACTCTGCAACCAGATCGTGATCGCCGGCACGATGATCGGAGTCTGCGAAAGCTTGGTCTACGGATATCGCGCGGGACTCGATCTCACCCGGATGCTGCGATCGATCGGCGGCGGCGCGGCCGCCTGCTGGACCTTGGCGCATCTCGCTCCGCGAATCCTTCAGCGCGATTTCGCGCCGGGGTTCTTCGTCGAGCACTTCGTCAAGGATATGCAACTCGTGCTGGAAGAATCCCGCCGCATGGGCGTGACGCTGCCCGGGCTCACGTTGGTCCACGGCCTCTACCAGTCGGTCATCGCCATGGGTCGCGGACGCAGCGGAACCCATGCGCTGATGCTGGCGCTCGAACGGTTGTCCTCCGTGACGGTCGCGACCCCGCCCTGATGCGACGATCCTTCGTCATCGGCTTCCTGCTGTTCGTGACCGCCTGCACCAGCGGCCGCGGGCTCAACCCGGCGACGCTGGCGGACGTGTTGCAGCGTGATGCGGCCTCGTTCGACGGACAGGCCGCGCCCGCGGGCGACGCACCTCCTCGGACGGAAAGCAGGCCGCCGGCTCTCGGTCTCTACATCAGGCCGGCCGGCTCGTTGCATGGGTTGTTCGACTGGCACGATCGTGACCAGGACCAGGTGATGGCCTGGGCCAACGAGCTCGCCACACGAGGCGTCGTGAAGGGGATCACGGCACTGGCTCCCTCCTCGCTCAAAGGCATCACATTGACGGAGGTCCGGAAAGCGGCCGCCCGCTACGGCGCCACCCTTCTGTTGGTGCTCGATGGCGCGGCGGATGTCGACCGGTACAACAACTATAAGGCCGGTCTGTTCTACTGGACGATCCTCGGCGCCTATCTGGCTCACGGCACCCACAGCGACGCGCTTTGCGTGGTGACCGCGACCGGTTGGGACGTGGCGACAGGAGCCAAACTGTTCTCCGAGTCGGCGGAAGGAACGTCGCGCAGGGTCGGCCCCGCGGCCCTGGTGGATGATCGGGATGAAGCAGAGCAAGCCAAGCGCGCGGCCTTGGATCACCTGCTGGTCAAGTTGGAGCGCCGATTGGCCCGTCCGTAGGCGCCCGAGGCTAACGCCAATAGACGCTCCGGCATACCCGGAGCAACGCTTCCGGCGTCCCGTGCGAACTCGGTAGCCAACCCCAATTCAGTCACGCGATACCCCGGGTTGGTCCTAGCGTCTCGATCTTATTCCGCAGCCGCCTCCTGTAGACCCGGGCAATGCCCCTCCTCGACGTGAAGGCCGCCGATGGTCAAGCCCAAAGAGCATCTCCAAGCGCCGCCTGTCGTGCGTGAACCGCTCGTCGCCCGGCAAGAAGCGCCGCATCAAAACGGCGTCAAGATACCATTTGATCGGATGACGCACCGCGTCGTGGATCAAGGCGAATCGAGCGTCCAGATGAGACCGAAGATCAACATGTGCTGGGCCGGCGTGAGCCCGATCACACCCGGTGCGATCTCATTGCCCTTGAAGAAACCGCCCTGGGGTCCCCGTGATTCATCGTAGCGATATTCCAGGCGGGCGATCATATTGATCACTCTGTAGGGGACTCTGTATTCGGCGGTGGTGGTGACGGCTTTGATGAACTGCTCGTGGCCGCTCAGCAGACCGTTGCGGTCCCAAAAGAATTCCGGTCGCAAGGCCGCGCTCCACGGTCCCGCGATATGCCATCGCATCGGCCAGGCGGTTCCCATATAAAAGACGCGGGGAGCCCCCGCCGCCGCCATGTCCTGCGTGCCGACTTGGTATTCCGCCGCCACTGTGACATGTGCATTGGGCTTCCATTCGAGGATCGAATCGGAGAAGGCGC
>DASTSI010000193.1:0-19147 GCA_035760745.1 Nitrospira sp.
GGTGACCGATTGGTCGTCGCGCACGACGGTGGTGAAGGGGAGAAAGAGACAGTCTTTGGCTTCGATCTGCGGGACGCCGCCGTCCTCGAACGGCTTGCCCTTGTCGATGCCCTCGAGATAGACGACCACGTCGCGGAACTCAGCCGCGGGGCCGACATTGAAGGGTTGGAGGATCCGCCAGCCTTGCCCGTCCGAGATGCGGCCGCAGTAGTATGGATCCGGGAGCGTGGTGAGGTTGTAGCCTTTCGGCTTCGGGACGGGGCCCTCCAGGGTAATTTTCCCCACCACACGGCCGCCGTCTGGTACGGGCACTGCTTCATAGGCCCAGGCCTGTGAGTTGATGCCGATTGCGATGATGAATAGGGCATTCAAAAGATGGCGCATGACATTCCTCTTTGCTCTAACGGTGGAAGATGGCGGTCATTCCTTTACGAGGGCCGCTCCCGTTTCTGCCGGTGGACCGAATCGACGATGCGCTGGATCGTCGCGGCCGTGAGATCTCTGATCGTGATATGGGCTTCATCGTCGCCGCTGAACGTGCACAAGGCAATGGTAAAGCAATCCGTGCCGCCACGAATGATCTTAAGCGCGATGTTCGATTGGTGGCAATGGACCCCGACGAAGAGGCAGACGTCGATCTTGTTCTTCCAAATGGTCAAATTTGGGTGGTTGGGGTTGATTTCTTTCTCGGGGACGATCTTCGGATACTTCGGACGATAGTCCGCCATGGGAATGAGCTTCGCCGGAACGGCTTCAGCCAAGGCCTTGACGGCTCTGGATTCCCGAACCGCCTGGTCGCTCCAGGCCCAGAGAACCAACGGGCCGGGGAAAATCGTCGGATTTCTGGCGTGAATCAACCGGCGCGCTGTTTCATCGATCGCGTGCTGCTCCGAGACTCGCTTGCCCAGCACCAGCCCCTCGCCTTTAGAAGCGCCGATCACGCCCCGCTCCGAGACGGACGGCGGCAAATAGCCCTCAGGCCCGATGGTCATCTCATAGGACTTCATGGCGATCGCTCCCCTTTCATAAAAAGGTGTGTCTCTCAAACGCTTCCCAAACCCTCGCGAAGGAAAATCGTCAATGGCGTGAGCGACTCATCGGGCGGGGGCGCCAGCAGCGCGTAATCGAACGAGAACGAAGGACGTAGCCGATTCCAATATCCCCGCGTCTCGCCCGATTCGACGATCACGACGCGGCCGACGCTTTTCGCAAACGACTCGAGCTGATCCCGCTCGAACGGGACAATTTGTTTCGGGTATAGCGCAGCGACCCGAAGACCGAAATTTCGGCAAAGTGCGACTGCATCACGCACGATTCCCTGCGTTGCTCCCCAGGCGACGAAACCGATGTTCGCGTCGAGATGTCCATCGAAGTCTGCCATGGCGGATGAGGCCTCGGTCAGCGGTGAGGAAGCATGTCGCGAGGCGCGGTCGTCGTGGCGGATCAGGTCGGATAACGCCAGGACGTCGAGACTCTGCTGGCGGAGCGCGATGCTTTCTTCGATCAGGATCCCGACGGCGTCGCTTTCTTGAGCGTGCACAAGTCGGTATCCTTCATGCAGGAGTCGAATCGCATCCGGGATATCGGAGGCCACAAAGACATGCGGAGCCGTGTGGCCCTGGAAGCAGGAGGCGATGGCGGAATCGTTCCCTCGGAGGAGGGCCATCACCTTTCCCTGTGGACCTCGGAAGGCCTGTACGCCGGGATGTTCCTCGCTCTCCAATATCGAGACCATCGATCGAGCAATATCGAGGTGTTTCTCCGTCCATTGCTCAGGGCATCGGAGCAGTTCTCTGCCGCAGGCCGTCTGACAGTCGCAGTTACTCGTGGCGTACCCCAACAAGACGGCTTGTTCCGAGCTGATCAGCAGGCTTGGTCGGGTGTCACGTTCCGCCAATGGCAGGGAATAGGCGTCGCGCTTCTCAAGGCTGATCCTCGCGAATTCGAGGCCTGACACGAAGGACCGCGGCGCGGAGACCGATTCAGCCCATTGCGTCAGCGTGTCCGATGGCACACCGAGCAGGTAGAACAACGCCCCCAGTGCAGCGAGACCTTGACCGGGGAGTCCGTCGCTGTTCCCTCGAGCGATGGCCGTGAAAGGCACGGCATAGGAGATGACTCCCTCCGGCGGCATGGGCTCTGCCACGGTCTCGGGCAGATCACGCAGCAGGACGCTGCCCGGTTGGAGCCCGACATGGCCGCAGTCCGTGGTGGTATCGGCGAAGCTCACCAGAATGTCGCAGCCATGTCCCATCGAATAGAACGGCCGGGTCGCCAGGCGCATCCCGAGCGCAAACTCGCCGGCCTCGCCGCCAAGCCGCCCCCGTTGCGTCATGACCGAAAGCCCTTGCCTCGCCAGTTCTTGCGTGATCCTGGTCCAATCCTTCGCAATCACCGACGCCGCGGGACCGATGATTTTGACGACCAGGTCGAAGTCTTCAGCGGGGCGGACAGGCAGCCAATCGGCAAATGGAGCCATGTTGGTCGGATTGGTGCTAAACACGGTAGGTTCGCTGGACGACCTTGAGGCCGGACACGCTGAGCCACTGCACGGGATAGCCGCTGAGAAAGAAGCGATCATAGACCGCGGCCAGGAACATCGGCCCGTCGTGCGGGCGGACAATGCGGCCTTCCCAATTCTTCACCCCTTGCCGCAGCGTGACGCGCAATCCTGGATGACTGGTCGTGACCGAGCCGGTGACCAAGTCCAGCCACACAAGCGCCGTCACCCCTCGGGGGTATTGCACGACGACGATGTCCGCATGCTCCGACATTCCGCCTCACTCCTTGTCCCGTGAATGCGAGCCCGTGGCTATGTCCTCGTCGGAATGGACGTACACCGTTTCCGCTTCCATGAAACCGTCGCGGCCGTCATGATAGGTCAGTTCCACGGGCTCTCCAGTTCTCAACGTGGACGCGTGGATACGCTCGGTGCCCCGCGCGACCGTCGTCCGGTCCCCGACCAGGGCGCGAATGTGCACCGTGATGCCACCCGAGAGAATCGTCTTAATCTGTACCCATTGACCGCCGGTTCCGTGCGTTTGCATCTGGTCGAGGATGCCCCAAATGGTCGGCATCACTCTCCTCTCAAATTTGATTGCAACGGGCGTCCTGCCCGACGCCGGCATCGCGCGAGCCCTTCGCGTGCCTTCAGATGATTCGGATCGCAGGCGAGCACCGCCCTCCAATTGAACAAGGCCTCCTCGTGCTGTTCCAATTTTTCGAGCAACGCGGCCAGTTCGCAGCGGGCCAGAACATCTGTCGGGCAGAGCGCGAGCGATTCCTGGAGCCTCGTCAGTCTGGCAATCCACTCCTCGCCTGCCGACTCGTCAGCACCGCCTGTGACGTTGAGATCGTCCACGTGTCCTTCCCGCTTCATCGGGCTCTTCGCAAACCCTGCCGCAAACTCCTCAGGACGCTCTTGCAGACAAAGTGCCGCGCAGAGGGCGATGCGTAGCTGCTCAGGTGAGATGAAAGAAATCGTGATGTTAGGGCTTTGAAGAGGATCGATGACGGGTTGGTTGAGCTGACCGAAGACCGAAGCATGCAAAAATTGCATGATTCCGGCGTTCAGGCTCGTTTCCGGCTGCATTTCTTGCAGACAGCGTCCTGATCGGCACGAGTCGGAACTCGTGATCGGCGATGGAGGGCTCAATGATGCATCAGAGAGGGAACGAAGACGTCAGGCGCGGATTCCGTACTCCTTGATCTTATACTGAAGGCTGCGCAGGCTGATGCCCAACAGCTTCGCCGCTTTCTCACGGTGGTTGGTCACTTCCTTCAAGGTTCGTTCAATGACCTCCCGCTCGATCTGTTCGAGCGGGCTTCCGAGCGCGACGACCATGGTGCGAATATCCTCTTTGCTCGCCTGGATCTCCTCTGGAAGATGTTCCGGCCGAATCACAGAGTCCTTCACCGTCACCACCAGCCGTTCCATCAGGTTGCGGAGTTGACGGATATTTCCCGGCCACGCGTACAGGCGCAGCAGCCGCGTGGCTTCGAGCGAAACTTCTTTTGAAGCCCGGTGATGCTGAGCTGAGAATTCATCGAGGAACCGATCGATCAGCAACGGGATATCATCGGCTCGCTCGCGAAGCGGCGGCAGGCGAACCGGGACCACGTTCAGCCGATAGTACAGATCCTCCCTGAATTCTCCCTGTTTCACCGCCTCTTCCAGATTTCGATTCGTGGCGGCGACGATTCTCGTATCGACCTTGATCAGTTTGGTCCCCCCGAGCCGCCGAAATTCCTTCGTCTCGAGCACGCGCAGGAAATCGACCTGTGACTTGAGCGAAAGCTCGCCCACTTCGTCCAACAGCAAGGTGCCCTTGTCCGCCAGCTCGAACCGGCCCATTTTATTCCCTGTGGCGCCGGTAAAGGCGCCCTTTTCATACCCGAATAGCTCGCTCTCGAAGAGGTTCTCGGGCAGGGCTCCGCAATTCAATGTGACGAACGGACCGTCGGCACGAGCGCTTTTGTGATGAATGGCTCGAGCCACCAACTCCTTGCCTGTTCCACTTTCCCCGGTCAACAGGACCGTGACGTCGCTGTCCGCGACCATCTCGACCAGACTGTACACCCGCTGCATCGGCTCGCTGTCGCCCACCATCTGGTCGAATCGGGTCCTGGTCTCCAGCCGGTCCTTCAATTGCTTATTCTCAAACACTAGGGCGCGACGCTCGAGGGCTTTCTCGATCACCACGGGGAATCGTTCGCGGTCGATCGGTTTGGTGAGATAATCGTACGCTCCCAGCCGCATCGCCTGGACTGCCGTGTCGATGGATCCATAGGCCGTCATGACGACCACTTCGATGTCCGGCCACTCCTGTTTGATGCGGCGCAGCAACTCGATGCCGCCCATCCCGGGCATCCTCAGATCCGTCAGCACGAGGTGGGCCGTCGAGACCTCCAAGTCGTCCATCGCTTCTTCCGCCGTTCCAACGCCACGGACCTGGTAGCCCTTCTTTTCGAGCAAGGTCACCAGGGCGCCCCGGATGTTGATTTCATCGTCGACGACAAGAATACGGGAGTCGGTGCTCATGATGTCGATTCTACGGCCTGCCTGGCCAGTGCAGGAAATTTGAGTGTGACGGTCGTGCCTTGGCCCGGTATGCTCGAAATGCTGATGGAGCCGCCATGATCCTGCATGATGCGGTAGGCCACCGCGAGGCCGAGCCCGGTCCCATTCGTTTTCGTCGTATAAAACGGTTCAAAAAGCCGGGGCAGCGCGTCCGCCGGGATGCCGGGACCTGTGTCCTGAATCGTGACGTCTACCGATCGTTGCCCATCGATGGTGCCGGGTTCCGCCAAAATCCGACAGCGCCCGCCGTCCGCCATGGCATGAAAGGAATTGACGAGGATATTCACCAGCACTTGGCTGATTTGCGTCTCGTCGCCCAGGATGGAGCATAAATCACCGTTCACGACCCGTTGGAGATCGATGCGGCGGTCCTCGGCCTCGAACTGCATCAGGGACACAATATGGTCGATGATCCGCTCGAGGTCCACCTTATGGAGGCCGACGGATCCCGGCCTGGCAAATTTCATGAAATTATCGAGTATGACGGACAGACGACGGCATTCGGCGTTCAGGACCTGGAGATAATGCCTGGTGTCGTCAGCCATGGCATCGCCGTCCTTGAGCGAGTCCTCGAGCAAGTGCAGGTTCAAATCCATGGCGCTCAGCGGGTTGCGCAGCTCGTGGGCCACCCCCGCAGAAAGCGTGTGAAGGGCCGTCAGCTTCTCGGCCACACGAACCCGCTGCTCGAGCGCCAGCCATTCCGTGACGTCTTGAGCTTGCAGCAGCACGCCGGCCGGTTGCCCGTCGTCCCCCTTCAACTCGACCGTGCTCACCCGGATGGTTTGGAGCCGTCGATCCCGGCTTTCGTGCGAAAATTCCTTGTGGCTCACGTGCCGCTGATGCACGAGGGCTTGGTCGAGCACGTCGCGGATCGTTTCCCCCGTGCCGAAGACGGAGTCATACCTGTTGCCGAGCAAGTCGGCGGCCGAACGCTGCAACACCGACTCGGCGGTCGGATTCACAGCGGTGATCACGCCACTGCGGTTCACGGTTAGCACGCCCGTCGGGATGCTTTGGAGGATGTTTCTCGCCAATCCTTTCACTTCTTCGAGCGTGCGCTTGGTGCTGTCATAGTGGAGGAACGTGATGACCGCCGCGATGCTGATCGCACTGATCAGGAACACGAGAAGCGCGACAACGATGAGATCCCGCCGTGATTGTGACAGCGCCGGGGACAGCTCTTCGGGGCCGAGCCGTTCTTGGGTGAACCCTTGCAGCAGCAGGTTTCCTTGTTCCAGGCTGAAGAGCAGAATGACGGTGACGACCAAGGCAACGATCAACAAGACGGATGCGATGAGGCGGTAGGGGATCCTTCGAAACAGAACGGCTTCCGGGACGGGTCTAAACATGGCGGCTCAAAGGCCCGGGATCAGGGCTGTATGCTAACACGAGGATGCAGAACTGTACACACGGCTTGTGCCGAATCCGGCTGGATCGGCGCGGGTCTCATTGCGCTATCGTGATCCGCCTGTCGACGAACTCGGCGATGGAGGGATCGTTCGTGACGAAGATCGCCGCCCACGGTTCATCTTTCGAACAGAGTCTTCGCAGCAGAATCTTGCGGAGGTTGGGCTCCATGTTGTGCAAGGTGCCGTCGAAGATCAACAAGGGTGGGCGCAGGACGATCGCGCGCGCGACGAGTATCCGAAGGATCTGACTCTTGGTGTACCCCGTGCCTTCCGCCGGAACGAACGTGTGGAGGCCGCGCGGCATCCGGTCGATTTCGTCCTCGAGCCCGACGAATCGTATCGCCCACTGAAGATCCTCGAAGCCGACACCCGCGCGTCCGAGCAGAATATTGTCCTGTACCGTCCCGCCGAACAGGGTCGGCTGCGAGTCGAGGACCAGCCCGCGATGCTGATTGATGGATTCCATCGAGGCATCCCGAAGGTCGGCTTCGTTGTATCGGACAAGACCTGCCGTCGGCCGATGCAGCCCCGCGAGCACCAGGGCCATTGCGGACTTCTCTGTGCTCGATTGCACCAGGACCGCGACCTTTTCACCGGGCGCCACGTCGAAGGTGACGTGCTCAAAGAGCGGCCGCGAGTCCGGATAGGCGAACGCAATGTCCGTGCATCGGATATGAATTCCCTTGGACGCTGCCGAATCCAGTAAACGCGAGCGTGATCCGGCTTCAAACGCTTCGTGCTTGGGGAGATCGAAGACTCGGTCGAGCTCGTCCAAGGACGTCACGATGTAGGTCATGGCGTAAATCCGGCGGCTCACCGTATCCAGATTCAACAACAGGGTACTGACGATGACTTCTGCCGCGACGAACTGGCCGAGCGTGATTTGTCCCATCGAGAGAAGCCACCCGCCGAGGGCGATCATGCCGCTGTGGCAGGTGGCCTCCCAGACGACGATGGTCCGATACTGCCGCCACGTCAGGATGTTCGCGCGTGTGCGACGAGCCGTCAGGTACTCGTCGAGCAGGTGGTCCGTCTTTCCGATCAAAAAAGGGGCGCTTCGGCTGGCCTTGAAGTGGAGCCGATTATTGGCGATGTCGTGAATCCATGTCATCACCGCGTAGTGCTTGTCCGAAACGGCTTTTGTCGCCCGGACGGCTCCCTGACCGGATACGACGGCGACGAGCAAGAAGCCTCCGACCAAGAACAGGTCGTACACCAGAAAATTCGGATGATAGAGCACGAGGATCGTCATGCCGGTCGTGCCGGACACGAGCACGTTGATCGCGTCCACGAGGACGACCAGAACGGCGCGGGCCAAAAGCTCGGCTTCGATGAAGCGAAATGCGTAGCTCGGCGAGAAGGATTCCTGCCGAATCCGGGGCAGATGCTCTGTCAGCGCCAGCGCGATGCGAACGTAGAGGCGTTGGAACAGGGTTTCGGTGGCGCTCGTCTGAAACACCCGGAAGAAGCCCATGAAGAGCAGACCGATGAACATCACCACGGCGAAGGTGAGGATCATGATCGGTTCGATCGCATAGGCAAACGTGTTCGTCAGTTCTTGAACCGTGAGCGGAACGATCAGGGAAAAGAGGCCGATTGCGACTGCATAGGACACGAGGATGGCGAGCACGCGTCGCTCGAGGCCGATCAGCAATCCAAGGCGACCCAGTTCGGCGAGGAACGTGCTGCCTGAGGCGGGAACATGCTGGGCTGAAGCGGAGTTCATCGCAGCGGGCACGACCCGAGGCCCGAAGTCCTCATCGTGAGATCGACGGGCGGGAACCGACGTGCCGCCGTTGCTTCAACCGTCCCAAGCAATCCGGGCAGACATGCTGTGAGGTGATCTCGTCGAACAGTCGCTCCATAGAGCGCTTGGCGCATCGGTCGCAGTATGCGGAAGGGACGAAACTTTTTTCTTCGGGATTGCAGCGGGGGCCGCTCATGTCTTGTCCTCCTTGTTGTGCTGTTCCACGATTTCGTGATCCACATCGGCTCGATTTGCCATCACGGTGTCCCTCAGAGCAATGCCGGTGCCTAACCGGCCTGCCTGTGCTGGTGGCCCGGATCTCGTTGAGGATACGAGGAAAAAGTCGGAAAGTTTGCGGAAAAGTGACTCGAGGGAGGTATCGGGAGCTTAGGGCAGCCGGCCGGACCTGCAAAGATTGCAGTCGGCGTGACGGAATCTATCGGGACTGAGGCAAGCGGGCTGTCTGTGTCAGGCGGGGCGAGATCGAGCGAGGCTGCCCTCCACAACGCAGAAGAGAAGGGGGTACTCCTATTCCGTCACACTTGCGCTTCGCGGAGGAATTTGGCCGATTCCTCCGGAGAGACCGGGTTGATATAGAAGCCCGTCCCCCATTCAAACCCTGCCATTTGGGTCAATTTGGGGATGACTTCGAAATGCCAGTGATAGAAATCACCCGTCTTCTCGTGCAGGGGCGAGCTGTGGAGGATGAAGTTGTAGGGAGGTCTGACGAGGACTTTATCGATGCGCCGCAGCACGTCGGACAGCATCGGCGCGAGGAATTCGAATTGGTTCTTCTGACTTTCTTCGAAGTAGCCGGAGTGACGCTTCGGCAGAATCCAGGTTTCGAAGGGGAACCGGGGGGCAAACGGCGTGATACAGACGAATTCGCTGTTCTCCGCCACGATGCGGTCGCCTTCTGCCAGTTCCTGTCTCAGCATATCGCAGTAGATGCATCGTTCCTTCTGCTGGAAATGCGTCCGGCAGCCGTCGAGCTCGTTCTGCACGCTGGTGGGGATGACCGGCAACGCGATGAGCTGAGAATGACTATGGTCCAGGGTTGCACCGGCGGCGACGCCGTGGTTCTTGAAGATCAGAATGTAGCGGAGCCGGACATCCTTCTTCAGGTCGATGATGCGATCGCGATAGACCCAAAGGATATCCTCGATCCGCTTGGCCGGCAAGTCGACAAGCCCCTCCTTGTGATCGGGCGTTTCGATGATCACCTCGTGGGCGCCGATCCCGTTCATGCGGTCGTAAAGGCCGATGCCTTCGCGGCCGAGGTCTCCCTCGACCTGGAGCGCGGGAAATTTGTTGGGAATGACTCGGACGGTCCAGTTCGGTGCGTTCGGTTCCGAGGGCTGCGGACGATAGGCCATGATCTCCTTGGGCGTGAGCCGCTCCTGTCCGGGGCAAAAAGGGCAGAGGGCCGTAGAGATCGGCCGGGATGGCGACAGCTGCGTGAAGTCGTGGGGCCTGCCGGTGCGGTCAGTGGAGATGATCACCCACCGACCAACGACCGGGTCACGTCTGAGATCTGGCATACGAGCCTGTGTCGCGCAAGAATGGTGAAACTTAGTCTCTCAGACAGCGCCTGATTTCACAACTCAAAACAGACCTCCGTCACGCCTGGCCGCGGTCACACTCTCCACATCGTCGCTTCGAATTCCGGACCCGGAACGGTCAGCTTGGCGGGTTGGTGGTGCGGGTAGCGGGCGGCTTCCAGGCCGTGGTCGAAGACGATGAGGCTCAACTGCATCGCGTCCCCCGGAAGCAGGAGCAAGCCTCTGAACGGCACGGCCACCTCCACGACCGTTTGGCGCTTGATCGTCGGCGCCTTGCCGATCGGTTCCCATCCGCCGCCGTCGCTTTGCCTGAAGATCTGATACTCAGTCGGATCGGAGGGGCCCAGCGGCCAAGAAACCCGATGGACGTTGGTTCCGGATTGGATCTGCACATCCACATGCAGGTCTTGCTGTCTGTTCTGCGAGCGTTCGTCGGGGTCGAGTCGGATATACAGGTGCTCGAGGTCCCATCCGAAGTAGATCGCCGTAAAGAACGTCTCGGCTTTCCACATCGCGCCGAGCGGCGGATTCGGATCGATCGTGCCTGCGCCGCGCCACTCAAAAAAGTCGGTGATACACCCATCGAGCGTCGGATGGATGAACGAACGAGGCTGCGTCACCCGCTCCGCTTCGGGGGACGTGCGAAGACTGAATATCGGCTGGGTCAGCACCTCCGGCGGCCTTGCGCCCGAGAGCGTCCACACGTTGCGAAGATGCGTGCGAAACAGCCGGTCAAATTCTTCCTTATAGGCCGTATCGAAGTCGTCGCCGTACCACCAGAACCAATCGCTTCCTTCCGCCGCATAGAGTTCCTTCCACGCCGCGTCGGATTGGGCCGGGGCGAGCGTCCGACTTCTTTCGACCAAGTGCGACCGGGTATGGCCGAGGAGGTCCCACCCGCGGTTGTCTTCCTCGTGCCCGATCCAGATCTTGTAGTCCTGGTTGATCCATGAGCCGGAATGCAGATGCGTGAGCTCTTCCGTCGGGGGCATCGCCTGCAACGCCTCCGACATCGTGGCCGTCGCGAGCTGAACGCCGTCCAGCGCACCATTCGTGAATGCCGTATAGAGCCGTGAAAGAAAGTCCTCGCCGCCTTCGTGATAATGTTCCCACGGATTTTCCCCGTCCAGAATGATGGGGATCAGGACACGATCGGCCGGCGCATCCCACACCACCTGACGCAGGCGCCGCAGCACGTCATCCGCGGCGGAGTCCGCGCTGGTCTTGTGATAGACGAAGCCGAAGGCGTCCGATATCTCACGATCGCGGAACACCATCGATACGTCGGTTCCGGCGGCGCGATAGGGACGATAGAGGTCCGCCGGGCGATGCCACGGCTGCTGTGCGGCCTGACGGGACCGAGCCAGAATCCCTTCGTCGGTCGCAAGCCAACGCAGTCCCACGCGCGTCACGAGGGGAATCAGTTCCGGACAGACCGAGCCTTCCGACGGCCACAGCCCGGCAGGGGGATGTCCAAATGTCGTTGTATGGTACTCCACGGCAAGCCGGAGCTGAGCCTCCGCATCCTCCGGAGCGCGAAAACGAGGAGGAAGCGGAAGGTCGGGTCTCGCCCGCTGTGTGATGTCCGTGTCGATCACCAGGGGAAGGATTGGATGGTAGAAGGGTGTCGTGGTCAACTCGATCTGACCGCGGTCGGCCAGCATTCGATAGAGAGGAACGATCTCACGGACGACGGCGAGCTGGAGGGACAACACCTCCTGTTTCTCATCCTCGGTGAAACCGCGATTCTTCTTCCGCAAAGCCGCGAGACGCGGGTAGCGTCGAATCGCGCCGTATCCGAACCAGGCGAGATTGAACCAGACCTGCAGGTCCAGCAGCTCCTGCGTGGTGAATTGACGGACGGCCCGTTCGAGTTGGGAGCCGGAGACGTCCCATCCTCGCTTCACCAGGAGCTCGTGGTAGCGCGGGAAGGGCCGGACCATGGTCGCCCAGTTGGCCGAGAAGAAATGGCGGATCAGAAAGGCCTTGTCTTCCGGGCGAAGCTCCTCGGCCGGACGTTGACTGTGCTCCAGAAAATGCTCGCGAACCGCTCCCCGGCCGATTTCGTCCAATTGCAGGAGCAAGGAGGGCGTGAAATTGAACGTCGCCTTCACCGCCGGGTGCTTCTCGAGGAGGAAGCCCATGTCGAAGTAGGCCTTGGTCGCATGCAGGCGCACCCACGGCATGCTGGCCGATCCGGCCACCGGATCCGTGTAATACGGCTGGTGCATGTGCCAAACAAAACAGACAAAGGCGCGCTTCATCCTCAACCACCGGCTTGCGAACCCGGCTTGCGAACAACGAAGCAGTATGTCATAGGGGTGGAGGGCTTGCAATGAAAGGACTGCGATGGAGCGGGCGTTGATCAATCAACGACACGGAGTGACCGGCACGGTTATCTGCTACTGGGCTCCGGTCGCGCTCTACGCCGGTGTGATTTTCTATTTCTCGGCGCAGTCCCATCCCGAAGAACACCTCCCGGAGTTTTTCATCAAGCAGATCAGCGACAAACTTCTGCATGTCATGGAATTCGCACTTCTGGCCGGCCTCTGCTATCGAGCCTTCCGATGGGCCGGCGGTTCGTTCGCGGCGCGCCGGGCGGTCGTCCTCGCCATTGTCACGGCCTCCGGGTACGGGCTGACCGACGAACTGCATCAATGGTTCGTCCCGTTGCGTGAATCGAGTTGGATGGATTGGATCGCCGACACGATCGGGGCCTTGGTCGGGGCCGCCGGATGGAGCCGAGTCGCGAACGGGACGGGTGATGAGCGCTGAGGGAATGCCCCTGCACGTTTACTCGATGCGCGCTTCATGTATAATGCGCCGCTGATGGCCACGACCGATCCTGTCGCTCCGAGAAGACCGACCGGTTTGCCGGACCAGGAGCGCGTGGCCGATACGATCGCCCGCCGCCTTCCGTTCCGTGCCTCCTTCAACACGTTGACCGCGCTTGCCGGGGACGCCTCCAATCGCCGGTACTTCCGGATCGGATTGACGGGCGGCGGTCCTGCCTCGCTCATCCTCATGCAGCTCGCGGAGCCGGAGGCCTTCAAGCAGTCCGAGGAAGCGGTCAGCGGCGCGATCCATCAGATCGCCGAGTTGCCGTTCCTCAACGTGCGGTCGCATCTCGCAAAAGCCGGGGTCTCGGTTCCCGAACTCTACTACGACGACCAGGCGGCCGGCCTCCTGTATCTTGAGGACTTCGGTGACCTGACCTTGTCCGACGCGAGTCGGACCGCCGCGCCCGACGTTATCGAAACACGTTATCGCGCGGCCGTCGACATTCTCGTTCGGATGCAGGTCCGTGCGACGTCGCCCGTCGATTCCGGCTGCCTCGCGTTCCATCGCAGTTTCGACGTGCCGCTATTGATGTGGGAGTTCGATCATTTTCTCGAATACGGCATCGCAGCGCGACAGGGAAAGCCGATGGCCGACAACGATGCGCGGGCCATCAGAGACGAGTTCCGCAAGATCGCCGAACTCTTGGCCGGCCAGCCCCGGGTCTTCGTGCACCGCGACTATCATTCCCGCAATCTCATGGTCGACGGGGACCGTTTGGGCGTGATCGACTTTCAAGACGCGCTGATGGGGCCGTCCACCTACGACCTGGCTTCCCTTTTGCGCGATGCCTACATCGCGCTCGACGACGGGCTCATCGACCGCCTGATCGACCACTATCTCGACCGGCTTTCCGCTGAGCACCAGTTGCCGACCGGCCGGGAGTCGTTCCGGCGCCTCTTCGACCTCACCAGCATTCAACGCAACTTGAAGGCCGCCGGCCGATTCGTCTACATCGACCGCGTGAAAGCCAACCCGAAATTCTTGGCGGACATCCCCCGTACGCTTGGATATGTGAAGCGCAACTTACAGCAATATCCCGAGCTCTCCGCACTTCACACGCTGATGAGCCGGTATGTGCCTGAATTCCAATAACAGGACCGGGTGCCCGGGACGAAGGACTGAGCCGCCAGCACGCAACGCTCGGCGCTCGGCACGCAATCCGTGAAGGCCATGATCCTCGCGGCGGGACTCGGCACGCGCCTGAGGCCGCTGACCAACACCATCCCGAAACCACTTCTGCCCGTGTCCGGCACGCCGCTCATCGTTTGGAATCTGCTCTTGTTGAAGCGCCACGGATTCCGCGAGGTCATCGTCAACCTTCACCATCTGGGCCCGATGATCGAGCAGACGCTGGGCAACGGGTCGAAATACGGACTTCGCATTTCGTACTCGCAGGAACCCGTCAGTCTGGGAACGGGCGGCGGGATCAAGCAGGCCGAACCGCATGTCTCGGGTGAGCCGGTGCTGGTCGTGAATGGTGATACGCTGATCGAGATCGACCTGGACTCTTTGTGCGCGTTTCACCGCCGGCACCAGGCTGCGGCCACGTTGGTGCTGCGGGCGGATCCGGAGGCGGCGCGCTGGGGACTGGTCGAGATGGGCGAAGGACATCATATCGTCCGCATCAACGGCCGGGGCCTCGCGGCGCCGGCCGCGGCCCAGTCCCGCATGTTCGCCGGCGTCCACATTCTCCATCCTCGCCTGCTGCGCGATGTGCCGAGGGGGAAAGAATCCTCCATCATCGATGCGTATGTGGCGGCGATCGAGCGAGGCGAAGCCGTGGTGGGTTTCGATCACGACGGGTATTGGTCCGATGTGGGCACGCCGGAGCGCTATGCAGAGGCTGAGCAGGATGCCGCCCGTGGCCTCATCCAACTCTCGGGCCGTCTGACCGCCGTTCAGCCGGCGAGCTAGAAGGTCGGGAACACAGTCTGATCCGGCCGCGCTAGGGGGCCGTTCCTTCCTGGCGCATCTTCTGCTGCTTGATCAATCGGGCGAGATACGTCCGCTGGAGACGAAGGCGCTCGGCCGCCTTGGTCTGGTTCCCCTCCGAGAGTCGCAAGGCTTGGTCGATGATGTGCTTACTATGTTCTTCCATCGATTGGTGATAGGGGAGGGACACGTAGGTCAGTGGATCCTGTCGTGAAATGACGCCTGCGTCGAGCGACAGCAGATCCGGCCCGATGACTTCCGTGGGACTCAGGATGACAGCTCGGGCAATGACGTTTTCCAATTCCCGGATATTTCCCGGCCACCCGTAGCGGGCCATGGCTTCCATGGCGTCTCGGCTGAAGAACATGCCGGGACGTTTGGCCTCCTTGGCATGGCGGTTCAAGAAAAATTTGGCCAGTGCCGGCAGATCCTCCGGTCGGTCCCGAAGGGGAGGCAGGGTGAGCGTAATAACGTTCAGTCGAAAGAAGAGATCCTCGCGAAATTGCCCGGACTTGACTGCTTGCTTCAAGTCTTTATTCGTAGCCGCGATGACGCGGATGTTCACCGAGACCTGGCGGCTGCCTCCGACCCGATGGAACTCCCGGTCCTGCAGCACGCGCAGCAGTTTGGCTTGGAGGGCCAGTGGCATGTCGCCAATCTCGTCCAGGAACACGGTGCCTCCGTCCGCCATCTCGAGCTTGCCCTTCTGCAGCCGGTCCGCCCCGGTGAAGGCACCGCGCTCGTGGCCGAACAACTCGTTCTCAAGCAGGGTCTCCGTGAGCGCCACGCAGTTGATCACGACGAGCGGGTTCGCGAAACGCGGGCTCCATTGATGAATCGACCGGGCGAATAATTCCTTGCCTGTGCCGCTTTCCCCGAGCAGCAGGACGCCGACATCCGACTTGGCCGCGCGTTGCGCCGTTTCCATAACGGCACGGATGTTCGGGCTCGTGCCGATGATCGAGGCGTAGCGACTGTCGACCTCCGACCGGAGGCAGGCCACCTGCCGCTTCAAGGAGTCGCGTTCCAGCGCCTTGCCGATCACGAGGAGCAGATGGTCCTTGTCGAGGGGTTTGGTGAGAAAGTCGTACGCGCCGTCCTTCATCGCTTCGACCGCAGCTTCGATCGATCCGTGTGCGGTCATGACGATGACGGGCAGATCCTCCGACGGCCGGATCTTGGGAAGCCGCTTCAACACCTCGAGTCCCGTCAGCCGAGGCATATCGAGGTCGAGCAGCATCAAATTGGGGGCCTCCTGCTCCACCATCTCCAGCGCCTGCACGCCGTGCTGCGCCACGATGGTCTGGTAGTCGGAGGCCTGCAGCCGATCCTCGA
The DNA here is from genome assembly GCA_035760745.1 of Nitrospira sp. Lineage (GTDB taxonomy): Bacteria > Nitrospirota > Nitrospiria > Nitrospirales > Nitrospiraceae > Nitrospira_C. The sequence goes on from DASTSI010000193.1 coordinate 15,907, forward strand.
GCATCATCGCAATGTCCGGATCATCATCGACGATGAGAATTTTCGCTTTCATGCTCCCTGCTTTCCTCCTCGGCGGAGATTGACGATGATTCGCGAGCGACTGTCCCGTCTGTCTTCCGGTTCCGCCAGCATGAGACTCGTCCTCAACGTCCCGATTCTTCCATGACGTTGATCACGAGTCCGGTCAGCGGCTTCGGGTAGAAATAGGTGGATTTGTGCGGCATGCGCTCGCCCGCCGTGGCCACCGCTTGCACCTCGGACACCTTGGTGGCGTTCAACAGCAGCGCCGCGGTGCCGGTGCCGTTCGCGGCCCAATCCAGCGCCTCGTGGTCGTCCTTCGTGTAGAGGATCGCTTCCTGTTCCGGCTGCGTGGGGCAAAGCACCGATACGATAAGTTGCTGCAGGAGCGAAACGTCGAGCTTCGATCGGGGTGAGGCGGCCGAGCCGGGCCGATAGGGCGGCTTTAATGACAGCGTCATGTAGCGGTTCTCGCCTTGCACCGCCAATCCGAACGTCGGCGCCGTGCGCCCGTTCTCGCGCAACGCCTCGATGAACCGCTCGCTCGCGGCGGCCTTGGTCGCCTCGGTCACCGGAAATTCCTTGAGCTCGAATTTGTCGCTGAAGAGGGCCGCGATCTTGGGCCAGGGCGGCACGGGAGTCGTCAAGACGCGATGGGTCGGCAAGACGGTGAGTCCCGGATCCTCCAGGGGCGCAAGGAGCACCAACACCGCATCGTACGGCTGAAGGTTCGATGGGGAGCCCGCCTGTTGCCGGCGCATCCGTTGGTAGGTAAGCGCGGTTTCGTAGCGGTGGTGTCCGTCGGCGATGAACAAGGGCTTGCTTTGCATTGCGTCTGCGACCTGTTTCAGCACCGCCTGATCGGTCACGGCCCAGAGTCGCTGGCGGCAGCCGGCGTCGTCTTCGAAGTCGATGCGGGCCGGCGTCCCTTTCACGGCCTTTTCCAGAAGACCGAGGACTTCGGTGTGCGGATCGGAATAGAGCAGCCAGATCGGGCTGAAGTTGGCCTGGCAGGCTTCCAGCAAGCGCAGCCGGTCGGTCTTGGCCGCCGCCCGCGTGTTTTCGTGGGGATAAATATGCCCCGAGTCGAGCGGCTCCAATTTCGTGGTGACCAGAAATCCGCGGAGAACTTTCTTGGGCGCGCCAGGTGCCGCCGAGGGGGGCTGGTATTCGATGATGTGGTAGTAAACCGCCGGCTCGGCCTCTCGCTTCAAGGCGCCGGTCTTCATCCATTCCTTCAAGGCGCCCGCAGCTCGCGTGTACCGGTTGTTCGTCGGGCCGTCCCCCGGTTGGTCGAGCCCGAGCTCGAGCCGAATGATGTTCGTCGGATGGCGGTCGTGGAGCGCCCGCTGGCCGGCCGCATCGATGACGTCATAGGGCGGGGCGACGACGTCGCGCACCGGGCCGACCGTCACGGGATCGTAGAGGGTACCGCGAAAGGGAATGATCTGTGCCATGCAAAATCCTTTTCTCCCTCGATGAAGCGGGGGTATGCGAATGTAGTAGGCTGGACCGTGCCTCCGACGTTGCCCGTCCCGCGGGGATCGCGGGACCGTGCGAAGGACGGTTACCGGTCGCGGGTGATCATGTAATCGGCAGCCACCGAGAGGGCCCGCTTGGCTGTGCTATCCTCGAACAGTTCCAACTCCTGCTTCGCGGCCACGACGTAGGACCGGGCCCGGTTCATCGCGTAGGCGATGGATCCGTAGTCTTCCATCAAGTGAATGAGGCGGGCCAGATCTCCTTCGGTCAGCGTGCGCGTTTCCATACGATCTTTGATCATTTGCCTGTCGCTGTCCGAACAATGCTGAAGCAGGTGAAGCAGCGGCAGCGTGGCCTTGCCCTGGCGCAGGTCTTGTCCCAGGGACTTGCCCAGCGAATCGCCATTGGCCGTATAGTCCAGCGTGTCGTCGGCAACTTGGAACGCGATCCCGATGTATTGCCCGAACCGGTACAGCGCTTCTTGCTGCGGCTCGGCCGCGTCCGCGAGGATCGCGCCCATGCGGCAGGCGGCGGCAATCAATCCCGCGGTTTTGTGCTCCACGATCTTGAGATAATCCGTCTCCGGCATGGAGGGGTTGCCGTTGTAATGCAGTTGGAGGATTTCCCCTTCCGCCATCTTTTTACAGGCTTCGGCGAGGACCTCATTAATGCCCTGGCTCCGAAATTCCACCACCTGGCACATCGCCTTGGAGTACAAGTAGTCGCCGACGAGAATGCTGATTTGATTGCCCCAGACTTTCCGCGCACTTCGCTTGCCGCGCCTGATATCCGCGTCGTCCACGACGTCGTCGTGCAGCAGCGTGGCCGTATGGATGAATTCCACCAGGCTGCCGAGTTGATGGTGATCGCGGTCGACATAGCCGCAGAGGCGGGCGCTCAGGAGGAGCACAAGCGGCCGGATACGTTTGCCGCCGCTGTTCAGGATGTGCGCGGCGACGGTATTGACCAGTGTGACGCTGGAGTCGAGGTTTTTTCTGACCTGATCTTCCACTCCTTCCAGTTCATGGCGGTAGGCGTCCCAGACGTCCGCCATGCTCTGAATCGTTGAGATCACAGGCCCCTCCAGTCTGTCGCGGATCGTAGGGCAGCGGAGTGAACAAAGTCAAGGGAATTGGCGGGCATACGCGCGATCCGGTCGGCTTGACAGACGGCTGACCCTTCCATTACTGTGACGCCACGATTGACGAACGGACATCACCCCCAGGAGCAACGGGATTCCGCATCCCGGTTCCTCTCAGTTGGGCCGCGCCGTCCAGCAGGAAACAACCTGCCTTTCTCACGAGATAGGTATCATGGAACTTCCAGGGCTTCCGCCGAAGCAAGGGCTCTACGACCCTCAACAGGAAAAAGACTCCTGCGGCATCGGTTTCGTGGTCAACATCAAAGGCCAGAAGTCGCATGACATCCTCAGGAAGGGCCTCCAGGTCCTCGAAAACCTGACCCACCGCGGCGCGCAGGGTTGCGATCCGTGCACGGGCGACGGAGCGGGGATTCTCCTTCAAGTTCCGCACGAGTTTTTGAAGCGCGCGGGCGGCGAGGCCGGCGTGAGCCTTCCGGGCCCCGGCGAATACGGGGTGGGACAATTGTTCCTGCCGCCGAGCGCCGAATCTCGCCGGCAGTGCGAGAAGCTTTTCGCCTCGATCATCGAAGAAGAAGGGGCTCGTTTACTCGGCTGGCGAGACGTGCCGGTCAAGAGCGACGCCATCGGAGTCCAAGCGAG
>DASTSI010000194.1:0-7200 GCA_035760745.1 Nitrospira sp.
GACGAGTCTCGTCTCCCGGGACACGCTCGGCAATGCCGGTGATGGAGCCAGTTTTGAACCCACGATCAGCGCGAGCGGGCAGTTCGTCGCGTTTACGTCATTGGCCACCAACCTGGCTTCGATTCCAGGAGCCAGCGGCAGCCAAATCTATCTCCGGGACGTCACCGGTAACGCCACCAGTCTCGTCTCGCGTGACACGCTCGGCAATGCCGGAAACGGGGCGAGCACTCACCCCACCATCAGCGCAGCGAGCGGGCAATTCGTCGGCTTTTCCTCCTTGGCCACGAATTTGGCCGCCGCACCGGGCGGCAGCGGATCGCAGATCTTGCTTCGCGACACGCAGGGAAATCAGACGAGCCTCATCTCTCAAGACAATGGCGCGCCCGCGAGCGCGGGGAACGGGGCCAGTACCACTCCGTCCATCGTGGCAGACGGGACGTTCGTCGCCTTTTCCTCGCAGGCCAGTAACCTGGTCGTCGGCGGCGTGGCGCCTTCCGACATCTACGTCCGAGCCGTTCCCTAAGCCATAGAGCTTCGCCTGTCGGCATGGTAGCATGCAGGGCACCATGCCGCTTGCCGGGTTTCATCCCTTCATCGCCGATTGGTTTCAGAGATCGGTCGGCGCCCCGACCGACGTCCAGGTCCAGGCCTGGCCGGCCATCCGATCGGGCGGCCACGCGTTGATTGCCGCGCCGACTGGTTCGGGAAAGACCTTCGCGGCGTTTCTGTCCTGCATCGACCAGCTCTTCCGGCAGGCGCTCGCGCGGGAATTGGACGACCGCACGCAGGTCCTCTACGTCTCCCCGCTGAAGGCGCTCAGCAACGATGTCCAGAAGAATTTGCAGAAGCCGCTTGCGGATATCGGCGAGTCCGCTCTGCAGGCCGGGATGCTGATGCCGGAGCTCAGAGTATTGGTCCGCACCGGGGATACCCCGATGGCCGACCGGCAGCAGATGTTGAAGCGGCCGCCGCACATTCTCGTGACGACCCCCGAGTCGCTGTTCATCTTGCTGACCGCCGAGAAGAGCCGCCGGCTCTTGCAGACAGTTCGCACCGTCATTGTCGATGAAATCCACGCGCTTGCGCCGAATAAGCGCGGCGCGCATCTGGCTTTGTCGCTGGAACGGCTGGAGGCCCTGACGCCGGTCAAGCCGCAGCGGATCGGTCTTTCGGCCACGCAGCGCCCGATCGAAACTGTCGCGCACTTCCTCACCGGGAACCGACTGCCGGCGGTCGTCGATCGTCACCCGCCAATGCCCGGCTCAGTCCTTGGTCCTCGGCCATCCGCCCATGGGACCGATGATCAGCCGCTGGGCTCCTCGTGCACGATCATCGACGTCGGTCATCGACGCCCGCTGGACATCGCGGTGGAGGTGCCGAAGGACGAGTTGAGCGCCGTGGCGACGAATGCGATCTGGTCCAACATCTACGATCGCCTGGCCGAGTTGGTGCGCGGGCATCGGTCGACTCTGGTCTTCGTCAACACCCGTCGGCTGGCGGAGCGGGTCTCGCATTACCTGGAAGAGCGCCTTGGCGATCTGGGCGCCGAGGTGGTCGCGGCGCATCACGGGAGTCTGTCGCGACATATTCGGCTGTCGGCCGAGGAGCGGCTCAAGTCCGGGAAGACCCGTGTCGTCGTCGCAACCGCTTCCCTGGAGCTGGGCATCGATGTCGGTACGGTCGACCTCGTGTGTCAGATCGGATCCCCGCGGGCCATCGCGACCGGGCTCCAGCGCATCGGGCGGGCGGGCCACTGGGTCCATGCCGTCCCCAAGGGCCGCTTGTTCGCCACCACGCGGGATGAATTGATCGAATGCGCCGCGTTGGTGCGAGCCATCAAAGCGGGAACGCTGGATCGGATCGAAGTACCGCCGGCCCCCCTCGATATCTTGGCCCAGCAGATCGTGGCCGCCGCCGCGACGCAGATCTGGACGGAGCACGACCTCTTTACGCTCGTGCGGCGGGCGATGCCCTATCGGAACCTCGAGCGAAAGACCTTCGACACGATTCTGCGCATGCTGACCGAGGGCATTACGACCAGTCGGAGTCGGGGAGCGGCGTTCCTGTACCATGACCGGATCAACGGGAAGCTGAAAGGGCGCCGCGGGGCCCGCTTAGCCGCGATCACGTCCGGAGGCGCGATCCCCGACACGGCGAACTACGCGGTGGTGGCGGAACCGACCGGCACGGTCGTCGGCACCGTGGACGAGGATTTCGCCGTTGAAAGTCTCGCAGGCGACATCATGTTGCTCGGCAACACCTCGTGGCGCATCAAGGGCGTGGAAATGGGAAGAGTGCGAGTCGAGGATGCCCATGGGGCGCCGCCCAATATTCCCTTCTGGCGGGGCGAAGCTCCCTCGCGCACGGCGGAATTGTCCGTGGAAGTTTCCTCGCTCCGCGAAACGATAGCGACTCTCGCCTCTGGCGGTGCGGCCGGCGATCCCGCGCTGAACGGACAGCACTCTGCGCTTCGGTGGCTTCGTGACGAATGCGGCCTTGATGTGAGGGGCGCCCAGCAGGCGATCGAGCATGTCTTGGGCGGAAAGGCGGTCCTCGGGCTCGTGCCGACGCAAGAGACGATCGTGGCGGAGCGCTTCTTCGACGAGAGCGGGGGGATGCAGCTCGTCATTCATGCGCCGTTCGGCGGGCGCATCAATCGAGCCTGGGGCCTGGCATTGCGCAAACGCTTTTGCGTGACGTTTGATTTCGAGCTTCAGGCCGCGGCGACGGATAACGGCCTCGTCATTTCCCTCGGAGAAAAACACAGCTTCCCCCTGGAGTCGGTCTTCAGCTATCTGCATTCCGGCAGCGTGCGCCAGGTGCTGACACAGGCCGTCCTCATGGCACCCATGTTCGCGACGCGATGGCGATGGAACGCTTCGCGCGCCCTGGCCCTGTTGCGCTTTGCCAACGGCAAGAAAGTCCCGCCGCAGATTCAGCGGATGAGGGCGGAGGATCTGCTCGCCGCCGTGTTTCCCGACGCCATCGCCTGTCAGGAAAATCTCACGGGCGAACGGGCCGAGCGCCGCATCCCGGAGCATCCGCTGGTCGAAGAAACGCTCCGCGATTGTCTCACCGAGGCGATGGATATCGACGGGCTGACCGGCATTCTGCGGGGCATCGAAGCAGGCCGCATTCGCTGCGTGGCGATCGATACGCCGATCCCGTCGCCATTCTCGCACGAAATTCTCAACGCGAACCCCTATGCGTACCTGGACGACGCCCCGCTGGAGGAGCGCCGAGCGCGTGCGGTCGAGTTGCGGCGAACACTCCCCCCTGGTCTGGCGGGGGACGTTGGAGCATTGGACCAAGCCGCGATCGACGAGGTGGTGCGTGAATCGTGGCCCGCCGTCCGTGATGCCGAGGAGCTGCATGATGCGCTGCTCACGCTCGTCTGGCTGCCGGGTGATCAGGCGGGAGGCTGGTCGATCTTCCTTTCTCCGTTGCTCGCAGACGGGCGGGCAGTCGAGTGGTCGATGCCCGGCGAGCGAGCAGGGACCAGGGGATGGATCGCGAAGGATCATCAAGATTCACTCGAACGGTTCTGCGCGCAGGGCGACGAAGCAGCGGCCGATGCGATCGTACAGGGATGGATGGAAAGCATCGGTCCGACGACGACCGTGGAGCTCGCCGAGCGGTTGCACGTTCCTGTCGAAACAGTGGCCGCCTCTCTGCTGCGGCTCGAATCCCAAGGCCAAGTCCTCAGAGGGCGGTTCCGTCCTGCTTCGTCGAAAACCCGTGAAGGACCAGCGGCATCGGCCCCAGCTCTCGGATCAGAGGCCGCCTCGGCGGTTGGCACGCAGCAGGCATCGCGCACCGAGTGGTGCCACCGCCGCCTGTTGGCGCGCATCCACCGCTTGACGATCGGCACGTTGCGCAAGGAAGTGGAACCCGTTTCGGCATCCGATTTCATGCGGTTCCTGCTTCAGTGGCAGCACGTCGTGTCCGGCGGGCGCCAGCATGGAGCAGCCGGCCTCTTGGAGGTGATCAAGCAGTTGGCCGGCTTCGAGGCGGCTGCCTCGTCCTGGGATACTCAGGTGCTGCGCGTCCGTATGGCGAAGTACGAGCCGGACTTGTTGGACCGCTTGTGTCTGAGCGGGGCAGTGAGCTGGGGGAGATTGTCGCCGCACCCGAACCTCGCTCCGCGCGAGGACCAGGAGCGGATGCGGAGAATTGTCCCGACGAGCCTGGCTCCGATTTCGCTGTTTCCCCGGGAAGAGAGCGAATGGCTGCTCGAGGCGTTCCGGGAAGAACGGCAAGCCTCCGCGGCCGATCCGTATGCCGGTCTCAGCTCCGTGGCCCAGGACATCAGACGGAGCTTGCAGGAGCGGGGCGCTTCGTTTTTCGCCGATCTTGTCCGGCACACGGGGCACCTCCCGTCCGAGGTCGAGGAGGGGTTGTGGGAGTTGATCGCCGCCGGCTTCGTGACGGCCGACGGTTTCGACAACCTCCGTGCCTTGATGGATCCCCGCCGCCGCCGGGCCGAAGGACGCGAACGAATCCGCCGTCCCCGCCATGCCGCCGGCCGTTGGTCGCTCCTCCACGCAGCCGGGCCGTCAGCCGATTGGTCTGCATCGCGAACCGGCCCCGACTCGGTTCTCGGCGCGCAATCCTTCGCACCGCTTCATGAACGGATCGCCCGGCAGCTGCTGCGCCGATACGGGGTGGTGTTCCGTGATCTGCTCCTGCGGGAGACCCTGGTGCGATCCTGGCGGGATCTGCTCATCGTCTACCGGCGCATGGAACTCAAGGGGGAAGTCCGGGGCGGCCGCTTCGTCGACGGCTTCACCGGCGAGCAGTTTGCCCTGCCGGAGGCGGTCGAAGCGCTCCGCGCGGTCCGCAAAGGCGGGAATGGGACGATGTCGCAGGAAGTCAGACTGTCGGCATGCGATCCGCTGAACTTGACGGGCGTCATCCTCCCCGGTCCTCGGGTGCCGGCTGTCCCTACGAATTTCCTCGTCCTGAAGGATGGGATGGTGGCGCGGACGATCTTGGGACGGCGCCAGAGCGAACAGACCATTCCCGTCGCGGCGCATGCGACGAGCCTCGGTTGAGGCATGTCAGGTGGGGATTGCCAGCAACGGAGATCGCGCTCCTCGTAGCACCCGCTCCGTCGTGCTGCCGCGCAGCATGTCGATCACGCTGTTGTGGCCTTCCGTCATCATGACGATCAAGTCCACATCGAAGTCCTTTCCGACCGCGAGAATCCAATCCGCAGGATCTCCCTTGGCGACCACCCGCTCCCACGTCCAACCCGGATGGTCGGGGTGCGTGATCTTCGGAAAATCTTCTTCCCGGCCGACATACACCAACTCGAACAAGACCTTCTCCGAGCCCAGCGTTTCGGCGAGCGAAGCTGCAGCGTCAACGGCCGGTTGAGGATTCGGGCGGGGGGAAACGGGCACCAGGATTCGCTCAAGATCTGTCTTCCCGTCGTTGGCCGAGACAAATCCCTTCACCCCCGCCGGGATGAACAGGGTGCTCGCGTGGGCGCCTCGCGCGACCGGTTCGGCGACTGCCTCGTGCGTCAGCCTGGCCAGTCCCTCCCGCTGGTGCGCGGAGAGCACCAGCAGATCGGCCGGATGGTTTGCCAGATGATTCAAGATGGCGGACGAGGCCTTCTCGGCCAGCGACCGCACCTTTTGGACCCGGATGCCGAGGGTGGCCACGTCTTCTTTTGCGCTGCCTTCCGGAAGCAACCCCCACTGGGCGAGCAGCGGCCGAACACGTGGGAACTCTTGGAAATCTTGAGGCCCCACATGCATGATGGTCAGTTCGCCCCGAACGAGGCACGTGAGCTTGACGGCGTGAGCGAAGGCCGGCTGATCAGAAGCGGAACAGTCCGTCGGATGGAAGATACGCTTGGTGGACAACATCGCTCCCGAGTTCGGCTCTATTTGAGCAGTTCGCGCAAATACTCCAGCCTCGCGGCGTGATCGGCCGGTATGAGGGATTGGAACCGGCTTTGTGCGCCGTTCTGAAACGCCGGCCAGGCCGATTCTTCAACCCCGATCAGGGCTCCGAGAGAGGCCAGATATTCACCATGCGCCCGGGCCACATCCTGTTCGAGGTTGGCCTCGGTGTAGGTCAGGAAGGCGATGCTCTTGTGCTCGTGCTTCAGGAGGCCGTCTTCGTTCCACCAAATGCGTCCCGAAGTCGAAGCCGTGATGTTGCTCGTCGTATCGGTGATTTCCTGGGTGGTTCCCTTCAGCGTACAGCCGGCTGTTTGCACCACGAGCAGGATCGCCACCGCCAGGAACCACAACATGGGTCGTTGCATGACGCACCTCCTTGATGGAAGAGGCCAGATCACCTGAGAAACAGCGGCCACTATAGCATAGCCGCCTCCGCTGCAACCATCTCAGTCCGCCCACAGACGCTGATACCACTTCCTTTCGTCCTGATTCGGCAAGGAGCCGATGCTCATCGTCTTCCGAATCTCGACGATGTTCCAACCGGTGAGATTGGCTAGGGTTTGGGCTTCCCGCTCGTACCGCTCGCGCAGCTCCCGGCGATAGGCTTTCGCCGCCGGACATTCGTCCGCTCCGGTCCAGGGATGACGAAGAGTGTAACGCGCCTGCACGTTGGTCCGATCGGACGTTTCCTGAAAGACCAGGTCTTCAGGAAAGTGCGCCGCGTCGTACCGGACGTGCAGGCGAGTGAGGAACACGTTTTGTCCTTGCGGCATGAATCCTTGGCTCGGTCGCCCGGTCGACTCCTGCCAGAAGACGCCCAGGCTTCGCAATTCCTGGGCCGACAGCGGGTTTGCGGCGCAAGGATCACACCAGTTCATGTCCCAGGCGTATTCCAAGAACACGCCCCGCTCATGCTCCCGTTTGACCTGCTGCGCGAACATGTCTCGGTAAAACTCCCCGAACTTGTCCTTGACGTACAGCGGGATTTCCTGGGATTCGGGCAGACGGACCGTCCGGTAATTCGTCGTCTCGACACGACCCTGTTTCGTCAGGAAATAGATGAAGAGTTCTTGCGCGCCGTCGGCGTTCACCGTGCCGAGACGGATCGGGAGCATGAATTTCGCCGATTCAAAGGCGATTTGCAACGGCCGCAGGTGTGTGAACCCGAGCTTCGCCTGCTCGGCGAGGTTGACCTTGGCGACGAAGAATTTCATACGCTGTTTCAGGTAGCTGTGCAGAACGGGTCCCGCTCCCTCAGGAATGCGATAGCCGTTTTCCCTCAGCC
>DASTSI010000195.1:0-2247 GCA_035760745.1 Nitrospira sp.
CCGAGCCGACGGGAAAGCGAAACGATGGACGTAATGGGCACGAACCCGGTCGGGACGTCGAGGGTCGTCGTCAACCGACCAGCCGGCGTATTCAGCGCGATTTCATACCGCTGGGCCATAGTCAGTGAGCTCCTAATCTTCAAGCAGGGACCACTGAATTCAGGAAGCTCGCGAGGCATCATAAGAGGCCGCCGGCGAGGGGTCAACCTCTTGCTCCATGCCGCAATCGGTCTTCATAATGCCCTCAGACATGGCATTTTCGGGGCACATCGTCGGCCTGTTGAAGGCGTACATGAACGATTTGGTCGAGCAGGCCAAACAGGAGCAGTCCACGAATGTATCGTTCGGGTTCTCTTCCGTGTCCTATCGTCCCGACCAGGCGATTTCGGATCTCTTGGCGATTCTTGATGACCGTCTCGAGTCTGAGGGCCTTCAGGTCGGCCTGCCGCAGGAGTTCCTTCACCAGATGTGGGCCTTGTGCAGCGAGACGAGAACCGAAATCGAGCAGCGGGTGTGGCTCGAGACACGGGCAGGGGATCAGGTCGCATCCAAGGCCACGATCCGTGAGTTGACGTATCGCGCGGTCGTCGCGGCCTTGGAGCAACGGGAGCGGGCGTGAAGAGTCCGTCACAATTTGCCCGCGAGACGATACACGACCATCCCAGCGAGTTCATCAACTGCTTGGCGGGTGTGTTGCAACGCCGTGTCATTCGGAAGAAAGTACAGCGGGTTGAGGTCTCTCCATAGGTCTGGCAGTCTATGCTTCGCCGCGAAGTCACAAGGCGCCGGCGTGACGGTGAATCCTTGTTTCTCGAAAAGGGCTACGGCTCGAGGAAGATGAACCGCGCTGCTGACCAGGACGATTGACCCTTCCCGTAGCAGCTTTTTCGTCCCCGTGGCATTTTCATACGTTGTCCGGGACTCTTCTTCCATCATGATATCTGCTGGAGGTACGCCGAGACGCTCAGCCCATTGTCTCATTTGAGACGCTTCGATAGGACCTCGGCCAAAAATTTGGGCATCTCCGCCGGTCAAAATGAGCTTGGACGCGTACCCTTGCTGATACAGGTCAACCCCGCAGACCGTTCGTTCCCGAGACTGCGATGACAAGGCGGCGGTCTGGCGCAGGGTTCCCCGGTCAAGGATGCCTCCCCCGAGCACGACAATGGCGTCGTAGGGATGCGATGGAAGCGGGGGATTAGCCGGATACCACGACTCCAAGCTTGCGATCAGTGGCTCGGACACGATCGGGGTAGAAATGAACAAAAGCACGACCAGCGAAAGGGAGCCGCTGATTCTCGCCAGCCTGATCCTGGTCGGTGAAGGGGGCAGCCAGAGCATGCATGCGGTGAGGGCGACCAGGAAGACGACCCAACTGAGCGGGTAAATGGCATATTTTGCGAGCTTGTATAAGGCGAAGAGGAAGGGGTGCAATTCCACTGAAGAACCTCGCAGTCAGGCTGTTGCCGGACGATCGGTCGGCATCCTACATACGATCAGGGGGATGAAATGAGGAAATCTCCGCAATATTGGTTGATGAAATCCGAGCCGTCGGTGTTCTCGATCCACGATCTGGAGAAATCACTGAATCGCACGACTTCGTGGGACGGTGTGCGGAATTACCAGGCCAGGAACTTCATGCGTGAAATGGCGATAGGCGACCTTGTCTTCTTTTACCATAGCAATGCCGATCCGCCCGCAGTGGCCGGAATCGCCGAAGTCGTACGGACCGCGTATCCGGATGACAGTCAGTTCGACCGGAGCAGTCCGCACTATGATCCGGACAGCCAGAAGGACGCTCCTCGATGGGACATGGTCGATATCCGCCATCGAGAGACGTTTCCCGAACCGGTCGCCCTCGATCGCCTAAGGGGAGAAGCCAGGCTCAAGAACATGGTGTTGTTACAGAAAGGGTCCCGGTTATCCGTCCAACCCGTTTCTTCCCTGGCATGGGCGGTAATCAACGAGTTGGCCCAAAGCCGTCGAAGGCGGCACTAAGGCTCGCAGGCTATGGGGGGACGCAAGAGCCTCGGCCCCGAACCGGCCGATCCTCGAAAACCCCATGAATCAAGCCGGTCGATTCAATCCTGTCAGGTTTTGGCCTTGCCGTTATCTAAGTGCCGGTGCTGCCAATCCAACCAGGCATGACCGAGTTCATGGGCCAAGATGTAGCGTCGCCTCGTGACCGGTAACCGCTTCCGTAAATAGATCGTTTTCAGCTCGTCGTCCCAAATCCCATCGGCGTTC
>DASTSI010000196.1:0-24333 GCA_035760745.1 Nitrospira sp.
CGGCGACCTGCCAGGCCGTGTACTGTCCGAACACCACGTCATTCAAATTGATCGGGGGGATCGCGTGCAAGACCTTGAGCTTTTCGGTTTGGATCGCGGAGGCCTCGAAGGAAACCGGCACTTCCATCGCCACGACCGTCATCAACTGGGTCAGGTGATTCTGCACCATGTCTCGCAGAGCGCCCGCTTCCTGGTAATAGGCGCCGCGGTGCTCCACGCCCAAGTCCTCGGCCACCGTGATCTGCACGTAGTCGACCGTGTCCCGATTCCACAGTGTTTCAAAGATCGGATTGGCGAAGCGAAAGGCCAGCAGGTTTTGGACCGTCTCCTTCCCGAGATAGTGGTCGATCCGGTAGATCTGCGACTCGTCGAGATAGCGGTGCAACAAGGTATTGAGGGCGCGGGCCGAACGGAAGTCATGGCCGAAGGGTTTCTCGAACACCACCCTGACCCAGCCGCGGCTCTTCAACAGTCCGGCACGATCGAGCTGCTCAACGGTCGGCTCGACCGCCGCCGGAGGCAGCGCCAGATAAAACACGCGATTCTCGGGCAGATTCCGGGCGGCTTCCAACCGCCGGATGAACGTGCCCAGGGCATCGTAATCCGCAGGGGTTCCGCGCCGGAGGGTGTGATAGTACAAATAATCGTCGCACCAGCGTCGGAGGTCCGGCGCGTTCCTGCCCACGGAGCTTTTTTTCAGGCTCTCGTACGCCCAGAGTCGAAAGGCTTCTTCTCCCATTTCCGGCAGGGCGGCCCCGACGATCACCGTGTTCTGTTTCTCCAGTTCGCCGAAGGTGCGCAGGTGGAAGAGCGCGGGCAAGAGCTTTCGCCTTGTCAGGTCTCCCGTCGCACCAAGGATGATGAACAGATGGGGCTGGACGGTTCCTTCGGCCATGTGAGACTCGTCTTCGCTCATCCCGGTTCTCACCCGCTCGGGCGTCGCTGATCGGGAGGTGCTAATTGAGGCTTCTTTGACCCTACGATCCCCGCCCGCTGGTCGTCAACCCACGAAATCCCTACGTGGCAGCCTCCCATTGCGGTGAACTGATGGTCGATGCCGCCGGGAACTGATCGCTCGCTTGCCAGCCGCTCCGGCCTCGGGCTGGTGAGACGGCGATTATCCGGGTCGATGCCGAATCACGTAACGGCCGGTACACTGCTCGTCGGGTTCCAGCCGGGTGAGTCCCCACTCAGGATGGTTGAAGGCGTCAGTGGCGCATGTCATGGGCTCGATCGCGAGCGCGCGACGGGGCGCATCGGAAATCGCATCGCCCGTGTACACCACTACGGCGGTGAACGACCGGTCCATCTCGATCTCCACCGTGCGCCCGGTCTTGGGATCACGCAACGACGCCGTCGCAAGCCCCCGGTTGTCGTGTTGAAGCTCCACATAGCAATGATTGAAGCGGCGGATGCCGATCGGCCGACGGTCGCGAAAGTCCCAGTCAGTCCCCTCGACGCGGACGACGCCGCCGGTCGGAACCAGGTCCTCAAAGTCGAGATAGGCGGCGCTCGGAATCCGGCACTCGGCCTCATCGATCCGGTGAGTCCCGACGGTAAAGTAGGGGTGAAATCCGACGCCGACCGGAGCCGAGGATCCGCCCCTGTTCCGCACGGCGAACGAGCAGGCGAGGACGCCCTGGGTCAACTCGTACGTGAGCTCGATGGCCAGTGAGAACGGATAGCCTCGCGTCTTGTATCGGGCGGCCTCGAGTTCGACCTCGAATGTCGCCTCCGTCCGATTCGCACGACGGAGGACCCACGGAATCGTCCTGACGAATCCGTGGATCGCATTCGGACCTTCCTTGTCGTTGCACTCCAACTGATACTCGTGCCCGTCGAAGCCATACCGGCCGCCGCGGATCCGTCCCGGAAAGGGGATCAAGACATCCCCCTGCCCGCCTTTCTTGCCGGCGCCTCTCGAATAACCCCATACGATGTCAGTCTCCCGGCCGTCGCCTGCCACCGTGAAATACCGTCGCAACGACGCGCCCCAAGGGGACACGATCACTCGCTGATCCTCGGATTGCAGGAGAATTTCGCTATCCGGTGTCACGCCGTCCATGGTTCCTCATCGGACCTCGGAAGTCGGGATATCCTCGGGGTCGAGATATTACTGTGAGAAGACAGCCGAGTACACCTGATGCTTCGTGGTGAGTGACACCGGTGCTCCTCTGCTGATCTCGTCCGTGGAGAAAGATGCCATGCAGAACACTGAGCGCGTGATGCCAGGCGCATCGACCTGTTTTCTGCTAGGCTCCCCGCATGGCTCCATCGCTTCAGTACTTCCTCGTCCTTTTTCTGACCGGCGCCGCCCTCCGGTCCTGTGGCGTCCTTGGAAAGTTTCATGCCGAACGGCTGGCGGCTCTCGTATTTTCGGTCAGTCTTCCCGCCACCATTTTGATTTCTTTGGACCGGGCACCGTTGAGCGCCGCCGCCTGGAGGCTGCCCGTGGCCGCCTGCGCGATCACACTCCCGCTGATCGTCATCTCCTGGCCGTTTCTCCGCCTATTCCGCCTGCCTCGGGCGACAAGCGGGGGATTCCTGCTCGCCACCGGCTGCATCAACTCGGTCTATTTCGCCTATCCGGTGATCCTCGCGACGCTGGGCGAACCGGGTCTGGTTCACGCCGTGCTGTTCGACCTCGGTCAAACCACCCTCACGCTGACCGTCCTCTACGGCATGGCGGTCTGGTTCGGCGAAGCCGATTCGACTCGGCGATCGCCGTTGAGGCGCTTGGTCTCTTCGCCGCCGCTCTGGGCGCTTGGGGCCATCCTGTTGCTGAGATTCTTCGATCTCCATCTGCCGTCTTGGCTGCAGACCGCGTTGACGCCCCTTCACTGGACGACCACACCGCTGGCCAGCCTGGTCCTCGGGCTTTCGATCAACCTGCGTTCGCTGCACCGGACGTGGCGGCTGGCGATCATGAGCGTCCTGCTGCGAATGGGAGGCGGGTTTCTCATCGGCTTAGGGGCCGTGACCCTCCTCCAATTGTCCGGCCTCGAGCGGGTGGTCGTTCTCCTCATCGCGGGCATGCCATCCGCCGTCACCGCGGTGATCTTCGCCGCAGAAACCGGCCTCGACGAAGAGCTGGTCGCCTCGGCCGTGGCGCTCTCGCTCTGTCTCGGGATGGCGGCGCTTCCCTGGTTCCCCGACCTGGCGCAGGCCCTCGCCTCCTAAAGTATCGTCAGAATCCCAAGGACAAGCCCATCGTGCCCATCACGGCGATCCTGTCCGCCGGTCCGTACAATTCGGTCCCGAGCCCGGCATCTATCACCACACGGGATGTGAGTTGACGACGCAGGCCCGCTTCAACGCCCGTCGGGTTCCGCTGTCCCCGGATGTCGGATTGCCGAGTATAGACTCCGAGAATCCCGGTGGTGAGGAAGCTCGTCGGGTACCCGAGCGGGTAGCTCACGGCGGCAATGGCGCGATACGTACCCGGACGTTCCTGGCCTTGCGGCGCGCCAAGCACGGTATAGCCGACATTGAGGTGTGTTCGGAGCCGCCCGAACGACTTCGTCAGGATCCCGGTGTATTGCTGATCCACGCCTTGGGATTGTTGCCCGGTGGGAAACTCCACCCCGGCCCGAACGGCGAAGGCCGGCACATGGGTCGTCTCGGTGTTGAAGTTGTACAGGAGGCCGATGTGGAAATCTCCGGATCGCTCGGATCCGACGATGGTTCCCGCGTGACTGAAGAGATTGCCCTGAAGCTCGAGCTGCGCGTTGTAAAAGGCGCCGTAGATGATCTGGGGTTGAATGCTGATCCTCGTGGGGCCCTGACGCCGGTCCTCGATGCGCGCCCCGGCTTCCACGCCGATTTCGCCCTTCGGGATGGCGTAGGCATCTTCAATGGCGATCGGCCGGTTGGGATCCAGATTGTCATGATCGAGCGCACAGGCGAAGACAGGCTGCATCAGCACCGCGGCGAGGACAACCCGTCGACCGACACCGACGATCGGCCGCCTCAATGATGGTGCTCCCCGGTCTTGAGGATCATCGGATTCGTCGCGTCGGCCTTCGCGAGATAGTACGCGTCCAGGATCCGATAGATTTCGGCGCGTTTGGTTTCCCAACTCGGAAGCCGCTCGCTCGCCAGAATATCGCTGATGTTGTCGTGGAGCATATGGAGGTTGTCGAAGATGTTCGCAATCTCCGGGTAGCGCGCGGCGAAGGCGGGACTAAGGTCCGCTGTGAGGGGCATGAACGTCCACTCAACCGGCGGGTTTTCCAAGTAGCCGTGATACATCGCCAGAATCGGCCGGATGGCGAGACTCTTCGCCTCCAGGGTGGCGGCGGCTTGCAGCGGGTCGTATACCGCGACTTGCAGATAGTGGTACGCCCAGATGGTGGCATTGAAGAGGGGGAACCGTTGGCGAAAGGTCTTCGAATACGGAAATTCATCGAGCCGGCGATGATCCAGCCGCTCGCCGGTAATGGCATAGGCGCTGTCGCGATAGTAAGCCAGCACGGCCCGCATTGCCCGATCTTTGTCCGGCTCGTCCGAGGCGAAGATGTCATACGTGGCTCGGTGCAGCGCGTGGGCCTCGTCAAAGGCGTTCTGCGCGCGCCATGCCAACTTCATATAGTTGGGGGCGATCGCCTCCTCGTTCGGATTGAGCCGGGGCCTGGTGGCGATGAACGCAAGGGTTTCCTTCCGGGCGCACTCTTCGATGCCCGGAATGTCCGTTCCCCCGGTGAGCAGCAGATTTTCGTAGAGGTTGGAATGGCCGAAGTCGACGCCGTTGAACTCACTGTCGAGCTCGGCGAGGTCCTCCCGCAGTGAGAAGTTCCACAGGGCGCGGTAATAGAATCGCTTGTCCCGCTGCTCGAACTGGCTGCACCCCATGACGAAGGCGAGCAACAACGCCATGCGGATCGTCGCAGGGAACCAGGGGACACGGATGAGCCTGATACGACGGCGCACGCCGGCCCAATGACACATGATCCCAATCAGGTGGATATCCCCGCAGGCCAGAGCGATTCGAGCTCGGGAAACTTCGCCCGATAATCGGCGTGACTGGCGCGAATGACCCGCAGCGCCTCCTCCCGATCGTAGACGCTCGTGATTTCGACCTTGTGTTGAACGGCGCCGGGGGCCTGTTTATAGGTCAGGAAATAGTGTTGCAGGCGATCGAGCACGGAGACCGGACAATCTCCGATATCCTTGAAGCTGCCGTATGCCGCATCTTCCTTCATGACCGCGATGATCTTGTCGTCGGCCTCGCCCCCGTCCGCCAGACTGAAGCCGCCGATCGGGATGGCCGTCAGAAGAATGTCGCTGTGGGGAATGGTCTTCTCCGTCAAGACGCAGATATCCAGCGGATCGCCGTCTCCCACCATGCCTTGCCGGTTGGCTCGCGTCGAGAAGAGCGCCGCGACGTTGGGTCCGCAATAGGTCTGGGGCACCAGGCCATAGTAGACCGGGCAGAAATTCGAGAACCGCTGAGGCCGGTCCACCTTGAGAAACCCGGTCTCCTTGTCGACTTCGTATTTCACGGTGTCCGTCGGCACAATTTCGATATAGGCCGTGACGATGTCCGGCGCCTGCTCGCCAATGGACACGCCGTGCCACGGATGGGCCTTGAACATGAGGCTCATCAACCGCTGAATCGGATCCCCTCCCGCACGACCCATGACCCCTCCTTGGAAGATTATGCCGTCACCCGCACGTCTCCTCTCAATCCCGGAGACCCATGACCTGTTCATGGCGCACCGGGCTCGAGCTCGCTTTCCCGAGGAAGCGCGATCGGCCCCGCCCACTCGCCTTTGGCCAGCTTGACCTCCTGATAGCCGCCGTCAGGCCATTGGAATTGTCCCGCCTCGTCCACGAGGACGATGAAGGGATCCGCCTCATGAGCCTGGCCGCGAAACCAATACCAGCCCGGACCTTCCGGCTTTCGGTCCGTCCATCTCAGCTCAGTCATCGCCGGAAATCCCCTCGTGAATGCCCTCTGCCTCTGTTAAAGTCCCAACACGTGGCTGACCCTACCATGTCCCGACTTCCAATTGAAGACGTCCTCCCCGCCGTTCGCGAGGCGCTCCTCGCCGGGACTGCGGCACTGCTCACTGCGCCACCCGGCGCAGGCAAGACGACCGTGGTGCCGCTGGCACTGCTCACAGAACCATGGCTCACGGGCAAGAAGCTGTTGATACTCGAGCCCAGAAGACTCGCCGCCCGCGCTGCGGCCCATCGAATGGCCGCGACGCTCGGGGAAGCGGTCGGAGAGACCGTCGGCTACCGCATGCGGCTGGATACCAAGGTCGGGCCCCACACCCGGCTCGAGGTCGTCACGGAGGGCATTCTGACCCGTCTGCTTCAGCATGACCCATCCATGAACGAATATGGCGCCGTGCTCTTCGACGAGTTCCACGAACGGAGTCTGCAGGCCGACACAGGATTGGCCCTGACGCTCGAAGCGAAGCGGCTTTTTCGCCCGGACCTTCGCCTGCTGGTGATGTCCGCGACGCTAGATTGCGGTCCGGTGGCCGACCTGCTCGGCGGAGCGCCGGTCATCCGGTGCGAGGGACGGATGTTTCCGGTCGAGACTCGATACGTGGATGCTCCGATATCGGGTTCGCTCGATCGAGCGGTGGTGCAGACGATCGCACGATCCATCGCCCGTGATTCCGGGAGCATGCTGGTCTTCTTGCCCGGCATGGCGGACATTCGCCGTGTCGAAAGACAGCTCCTGGACACACAGCTCGGTTCGTCGGTGCTGATCACGCCGTTGCACGGCGATTTGCCGCAAGCCGCTCAAGACCGCGCGATCCTTCCGGCTCCCCCCTCCGTGAAAAAGATTGTGCTGGCGACCTCCATCGCGGAGACGAGCTTGACCATCGAAGGCGTGCGAATCGTGATCGACGCGGGGCGGCTTCGCGTGCCCCGGTTCGACCCGCGTTCGGGCATGACGCGATTGCAGACGATTCGTGTCACGCAGGATTCCGCCGAACAACGCCGGGGACGAGCGGGACGCATCGAACCCGGTATCTGCTACAGGCTCTGGACGGAAAAAGAACAGGCGGCCCTCGCCCCGCGGCGGCCGCCCGAAATACTGGAGACCGATCTGGCTTCCCTGGTTCTCGATCTCGCCGATTGGGACACGACGGACCCGGCTGAGCTCTCCTGGCTCACGCCTCCGCCGCCCGGCGCCGTGGCCCAGGCCAAGGAATTGTTGGCGCGCCTCGGGGCGCTCGATGCAACAGGGCGGATCACGGTCCATGGGAAGAAAATGGCGGGGATGCCGGCTCATCCCCGCCTGTCCCATATGCTCCTTGCGTCGCAGCCGCTTTCTCTCTCCGGTTTGGCCTGCGACATCGTCGCCGTTCTGACGGAGCCGGACCTCCTCCGCGGTTCGACCGGTTCCCGCCAGGCGGATCTGCGGACGCGTCTGGATGCCCTCCACGGCCGGCGTGACGCCGGTGACGTTTTTGACCCTACAAGAGTCGATCCGGGTCTCAAGCAGCGCGTGCAGCGGGTGGCCGACTATTGGCGAGGACGGCTCGGGCTTGGATCACAGGATGCCCCTCCACGGTCCGACGATCACGATGCGGTGGGTCGTCTGCTCTCGCTCGCCTATCCTGATCGCATCGCGCAGCGCCAGGGAGGTCCGGAGGAGGGCCGCTATGTGTTGGCGAACGGCCGCGGGGCGCTCTTTGCGGATGCCGATTTCTTGGCGCACGAGCCGTATCTGGTTCTCGCTGAGTTGGACGGCGACGCGCAATGGGCCTGCATCGGAATGGCCGCGCCGCTTTCGCTGACCGACATTGAATCCCTGCACCGGGATTCGATCGTCGAGAGGGACCGCATCGTCTGGGATGAGAAAATGCAAGCAGTGCGGGCGACGCGACAGCGGCGGCTGGGCTCGCTCGTCCTGTCCGAGCGGGGCCTGTCGAACCCGGACCCGTCGGCCGTCGTGGCCGCCTTGCTCGAGGGCGTTCGGCGAGCCGGCTTGCCGGCGCTGGCCTGGACGCCCGAATTGCAGCAGTGGCAGGCGAGGGTACAGTGTCTCCGGCACGCGGAAGGGCCGGACTCGAAATGGCCGGATCTCTCGGACGAAGCCCTGACGAAGACGCTCGAGGACTGGCTCGGTCCGTATCTCAGAGAGATGACGACGCTGGACCGCGTCCTGAGAATGGATCTGACGGTCCCGCTCCAAGCGCGTCTCACATGGGAGCAGCAGCGGGACCTGGCTCGTTTGGCGCCGACGCATCTCACCGTCCCGAGCGGGTCGCACATACGGATCGATTATACCCAGCCCGATGTCCCGGTGCTCGCGGTGCGGCTTCAGGAGCTTTTCGGATGCACTGAGACGCCGCGCATCGCCGGCGGAAAGATTCCGCTCATGCTGCACTTGCTCTCGCCCGCCAAACGCCCCGTCCAGGTGACACAGGACCTCGCCGGGTTCTGGGAGAGAACCTATCACGACGTGCGCAAAGAGCTGCGGGGCCGTTACCCGAAGCACCACTGGCCCGAGGACCCTCTCGCCGCTCCGCCGACCGCACGGACCAAAAAGGCGCGTTGATGAGGCTCTCGTTCTTGCCCACCCTTCGTAGGGTAGATCTGATGTCGGACTGGCTTTTATTGTGGCCTCCATGGGATATCCGCTCCTGCCGGCCTTTCTGCTCCCGCTGCTCGTGATCACGCCGCACGGCGTCCTCGCCACCGGAACCGAAGCTGTCGATGCCGAAACCCCGCCGATTCCCTTCGACGATATCGACGAATCGACGCTTCAAGACGAGGTGTCACGGCAGGCCGCGGCCTTTCTGCACACCGTGGAGTCACACTGGGGAGGCGATCGCGACTCGATCCGCCGATCAGTCACCGGCCAGGTCGTTCGCGAGGACGACCAGGACAAGCTGATCTATCTTCGCAACATTACCGACCATGGGGTCTTGGAAGGGTACGAATTCCGTCACGGTTCATTGGTTCGCGGCCAATACATCGTCCTGCAACAACCGCTGAACGGACTCAATGAGTTCATCGGCTACTACCAGGCCGTCAAGCAGCGGCTCCAGGACACTTACGGCGGTCCGGTGCAGGACCATGTCGTCTGGGACAATGACTTGTATCAGCCGCTGCCGGACTATTGGGGAGTGGCCGTCATGATTGGTCACCTGCGGTATCGTGCGGAGTGGGAGACCCCGTACGGGACCATCACGCTGGAATTGACCGGCAACCGCCACAGCCGGTTGTTCCTCGAGTACAAGAGCCGCGACGGCGGCGCCCTCACCTGACGTTCGCGTCATGCACCTGCGAACCCCCTCCGCGGGACGTCGAACCGCCTTGATCTCCCGGCCCTTCTGGGGTCATCTTAGAATGTCGGGCAAAGGAGATTTTCCATGGCTATGGAATCCGTCATGTTGCCGCTCGGGACGCCGGCGCCGGACTTTTCTCTCCGGGACGTCGTGAGCGGTCGTCTGTACTCGCTCGACTCTTTCGCGGGACAGGCGGCGCTGTTGGTGATGTTCCTCTGCCGCCATTGTCCCTATGTCAATCACGTCGAGCGGGAACTGTCGAACATCGGACGCGACTATGCGGCGAAAGCGGTGGGCATCGTCGCGATCAGCAGCAATGACCCCGCACAATATCCGGAGGACGCACCCGATCGGTTGAAAGAGATGGCGCTGCGCCTCGATTTTCGGTTTCCGTTTTGCTTCGACGAGACCCAAGCAGTCGCGAAAGCCTACAAAGCCGCCTGCACGCCGGACTTCTACGTGTTCGACCGGGAACGACGGCTGGCCTATCGGGGACAACTCGACGACAGCCGTCCGGGCAACAACAAACCGGTAACGGGCCGCGATCTGCGGCAAGCGATCGACGCAGTTCTGGCGGGACGACCGCTCAAGGGAGAGCAAAAGGCGAGCATCGGCTGCAGTATCAAATGGAAGGCCGGCAATGCGCCCTCCTATGCATGAAGTCTCACCGATACGCCGCCGACCGCTTCGTTGCCCTACCCGCCTGATTCACGGGCTGGTGTGCATCGTCGCAGGCTCGTCATGGCTCGGTGTCGCCGCCTGCGAGAACAACCAAACTCTAGCCCTCACGACGGAGGACTTCCGCTTCGTTCCTGACCAGCTGCATGCCGCGGTCTCAAGGCCTTTGACGTTGTCGCTCTACAATGCCGGACGAGAGGTGCACGAGTTCGACAGCCCGGTGCTCCTATACAGCGCGACGCCTCCTGCCGGCTCGACCGGCATCGAGCTTCGGCCCGGCCAATCGGCGCAGGTGGTCGTCGCCCCGCCGGCCGGCACCTATCTCTATATCTGCCGGCGCAAGGGACACGCCTACATGACCGGCACCCTCATCGTTCAGTAATCAGACTGACGTCCACCCGTTCTCGTTCCGTGAATCGTGTCTCACGGGAACACGATCGGAAAGACGACCGCTGCCTACTTCTGTTTCGCGATGATCTTGTACTTGATCTGCTCGTAGGTCGCCCGAGGAAGGATTTTCTTTTGTACCAGCTCATCCTTCCGTTGGTAGGGACGGCCCTTGATGATCTTGTCCGCATAAGCGTCGCCGATGCCGGGCAGCGTTTTGAGCTGGTCGGCTGTCGCCGTATTGATGTCGAGTAGGTCGGCTTGCTCGACAGCCGCCAGCACGGAACCTTCGCCCGAAAGGACCGGGGCGGCGGGAACGAGCAACACGGCAATCAAGACACAGGCGCGCCAGTGGGTCAGGATCGACATCGACATCATGGCTCTCCTCCTTCGTCGGCTCAGGTGGGGATGTCGCGCACGGCATCGTATGAGGTCCGCGATTGGTGTGACAGCTTCACGGTATCACCGTCTTTGACGGGCGAGTCTTCAGTGCTGACCTTCTTGTTGACGGTGATCAACACCTCTCGGTTCCTCATGAAATCCAAAAGGGGACCCAGTTGCTTGGAGTTGGCTTCGATCAGTTTCTTCACCGTCGTCGCAGTCCCGATCGCGACGTCCAGTTCCTGTTCGCCCACGGCATTGCGCAATGTTAGTCCCAAAATCACGACCTTGACCATTCCCACCTCGTTGCTCTTCAACGGATGACTCCCTTTCTGATTTCCATGTGGTTCGAAGGCTTCCATTTCGGTCCTCGCAACCCAGTCCTGGCTGTTCACGCTTTTCGCGCATGGCATCGAAAACAATCCTGCCGTTTCGGATGCCGAGCGGGCACCGGCTTCACGCCATCCGGTCGATGACAGTGCAGACACTGCTTTTCGCTTCCGAGCGCACGGTGTTGTTCGTCGCCCGGGATAAGAGGGTTCCGGTCCTTCGGGGTCGGCAACAGGGAGACACCGATGACGACGGCCAAGGCTCCGGCGACGAAAATCCAATCGGCTCTTCGCAATCTCATCGGCGACCGGGAACCTCCCGATCCGCCGCCTCATAGGCCTCCTGCAGCAGCTGCGCCACATGCTTGACTTCAGCCGATCCCTCTAGTCCGGTCTTCAACTGAATCATGCACGCGGGACAGCTGGTCGCCACGACTTGCGCACCGACCTGCTCGACGGCGCGGCGCTTCCGCTCGACGATCCGCTGCGACGTGTCGAAATCCTTCACCAGGTACGTGCCGGCTCCACCGGCGCACCGGTCCGCGTCCGGCATCTCGACGTACTTGAATCCGGGCAGGCCCGCCAAGATCGACCGCGGCTCCTTGGTGACGCCGGCGGCGCGCAGATGGCACGAAGAATGATAGGTCAGGGTGCGCGGCTGGCCCTCTGCCGGCGCCGTAGCCGGTTTCGAGGACGATTGCGTCACGAATTCGGAAATGTGTCGGACCCGTTTGGCGAGCGATTCGGCCGCCTGTTGCTCCGGCCCGCCGGAGAAGAGCCTCGGATAGTCCTTGAGCATCAATGTACAAGACGCGCAGCCGGTCACGACCGTCTCGTAGCAGGCAAGGGAGCGAAGATTCTCTCTTGCGCCTTCTCGTGCCAAATCCCGATGTCCGTAGGTTTCGATCGGTGTCCCGGAACAGCGCTGGGGCGGAAGGTCGGGCTCGATCCCATGCCTTCGCAGCACCGCGATGACCGCGTCTCCGACCCCATCGTCGAAATAATTGCCCGCGCATCCATGAAAATAAGCCACGGACGATCGCGACGGTGCTTCGGGCTTTCTCACCAGTTGCGGATAACGATCGCGCAAATGGCGCGCGGCAAGTTTGGGAAGCACGATCTTGGGTGAAAGGACGGCGCTGGCCGCGAGCCGCCGAAGCCATGGTCGGGTGACGAGGGCGAGAAGCCGCCTGATCGCGGGACGATCCCAGACCCGCTGAAACGTCGCCAAGAGCTTGAGGAATGTGTCAAAAGACCCTGCTTTGGCTTGCTGGCGAAAGATCCATCCAGCCAGCGCATTCGGATGTTCCGCACGCCGGTCGAGAATCAATTGCGAGACATCGACCCCGGCGGGACAGGCGGTCCGGCAAGATTTGCAATTGAGACAGGCTTCGACCACGCGCTTGGAGTTGAGATAGGTATAGTGCTGGTCCGTCACGATCTCGAACCAGCCGCGCGAGCTCATGTCTTCGGACCGAAAGACGTCATAGACGGGACAGACGGCGTTGCACTTGGCGCAGGTCGCGCAGGACTTCGAGAGCCGCGTGTAATCGATATGCTCGGTAAAGGACCGATCGCTGATTTTGATTCCTGGATTGAGCACGCCGGCCGGATCGAAACTCTTCTTCACCCGGACAAACAGATCGTAAAGCTCCGGGCCGAACATCCGGCGCACGAATTCGGCGCGGACTCGACCGTCCCCATGCTCCCCGCAGATCGACCCTCCAAACCGTTCCAAGACGGTCCGGTGAATCTCACGATGGCCCTCCACCATCTTCTCGAAATCCCGCTCGTCGTTGACGTCCAAGAGCGGCACGATATGGGCATTGCCGTTTCCGATATGGCCGAAAATCGCCACCGGGACCTTCCGCCCCCCGAAGAACTCTTCCAGGTACCGGATCAGCTCACTGATCCGTTCGGCCCGCACCACGACATCATCCACAAAGTTGATCGGCTTTTTCTTGGGATCGAACCGGTACAGCGTCGGATAGAGCGCCTTCCGCGCCTTCCAGAGTTGATCGCGCTGCTCCTGGTCGAACGCGACGACCAGATCGGACGCCAAGGGGTAGCGACGGCACAGCCCTCCCATACGTTCCGCCAGGCGGTGGAGATCGGCCTCCTCGTTGTCGGCATCCACTTCGATGAGCAACGTCGCGGCGGCATCAACCGGGATTCCGTATTTCGACCGGCCGATGAGCTCGAGCGTGTTGGCGTCCATGACCTCCAGCGCACTCGGACCGAGTTCGAGGAGTCCGGGCACCGCTTCACCCACGTCCTCCAACCGTTTGAAATGCACGAGCGCCGTCAGCGTCGCCCGGGGCCGCTCCACGAGCCTGATCGTTGCCTCGCTGAAAAGGCCGAGCGTCCCTTCGCTGCCGACAAACAGCTTCGGGAGATCGAATCGCCCCTCCGCCAGCCCGTCCGCAACGCCGAAGAGGTTGTATCCCGAGCTGTTCTTGCTCACGGCCGGCCGCCTTTCCGCGAGCAATGGCCGGTGCCGCTCCACCATGATCTTCGTCTCGCGCAGGGCCCCGTGACCCGACAGCAAGGCCGAGAGCCTGGCATCGTCAAGGGCATAGCTCCTGGCATCGATCCATTCCGCGGAGGCAAGGCAGACCCGAAGCGCCGTCACATTATCTTTCACCGCTCCGTAACGAAGCGTGTGCGGACCCGCCGAATTGTTGGCCAGCATGCCGCCCAGCTTGCACATATCGCCGCTGGACGGATCGGGACCGAACATCAGCCCTTGGCGCGCCAACTGCTTGTTCAGCTCGTTCAGAACGATCCCGGGCTGGACTCTGGCCCATCGCTTCTCGCGATTCACCTCCAGGATCCGATGGAGTCGCGAAACATCGAGAATGATGCCGGACCCGATCGCCGAACCGGTGAGGTTCGTGCCCGCTGCACGCGCCGTAAGCGGGACGCCGCGGGAAACCGCATATCGGACAACGGTTTGGATATGGGATTCGGTTTCCACCAGCACGACGGCCTGTGGTATCATCCGGTACATGCTGGCGTCCACGGCGTAAGCCGTTTTGGTCGCCGCATCGTCTTTGACCACATCATTGCCCAGCAGGCGGCGAAGATCTGAGGCCACTGCACGGGACCGTTCAGGCAGGATCACAGCCATGGCGGCGCATTGTACCAGGATGTTGAAAAAGCGCGCCACCGCAGTGGCCTTGTCGCGGAGGAGTGAAGGGCAACGAGCTTAGGGGCTATGTCGCAACGCCGGATACTCATCGCGCTCTACCTGATGGGGGCGACGTTTCTCATCGCGCACACCATCAATGCCGTCATCGCGGAAGCCTTGCTGGTTCCGGCCGGTTCCACACCGCCGCAAGCCGTGGCGAGCACCGGAACCTCGACTCCCCGTACCCCCACGTCGCTGGCGGAAGAGATCAGGACGAGCGGCCTGTTCCCCGTCCCGCAGGATGCCTTGCCCGTCGCCAGTCGTGGCAGCGTCCCTGCCGGATTTTCTCGCCAACCGTTGAATCTCGCCTCGAAAATGAAACTGCTCGGCGTCGTGATCGGAGACCACGGCGGCGTGTCGGCAATCGTCGAACTGTTCTCCAGCAAGCAACAGATTTTCGTCAGGCTTCACGACCAGATCCCCGAGGCGGGAGAGCTCGTGGAGATCAGGCGTGACGGGATTCTCGTCCGGCAGGGCGACCAGCAGGAATTGCTCGAACTGGTGTCGCCGACCGGAGAGCCCCCCGTGGCGGTCGCAAAGTCGGCCGCTCCTGTCCCGACGACCGCCCCCGGCGCGCCGATCCACAAAGTGCTCGACCGGCGGGAAGTCGATCAAGCGATCAGCGACCTTCCCAAGTTGCTCTCCCAGGCGCGTGCCGTCCCGGTCCTGGTGAACGGAGCCATGAGCGGCTTCCGCCTGGACTATATCGCCCCCTCCAGCTTCTACGAAAAGATCGGCCTCCGGTACGGAGATGTTCTGAAACAGGTCAATGGCGTGGAGATCCGCGATCCCGGCACGATGCTCACGCTCTTCCAACAACTGCGCAACGAGCGCTCTGTGAAACTCGACGTCATGCGGAATAACCAGCGCACGACGATGCTGTTCGACATCCGCTAGATCTTCCGTCTTCGCGGCCAGGCCTGCCCGGGAACAGCATCCTCGGCGCGCCGACGGATCTCGATGGCGGTCCGCGGTCCTGTTGACCATTCGGAATGTCTATGATTTGTTCCACGTCGGTCCCTACGGAGTGAGCACGTGACTCGTTCTGAAACAGGCGGCCCACCGTTGTTGGGCAGCATTCTCGAGGCCAAGTTCGGGCTCCCCGAAGCGAAGCTGCTCGAGGCGCTCAACCTTCAGCAGACGAAAGGCGGGCGTCTCGGCGAATTGCTGCTGCGTCTTCGGGCGATCGAAGAGAATCAGCTCCTCCAGGCGCTCGCGCTCCAGTTCGGCCTGCCCTGGCTTCCTCACCTGGAGATGGCACAGATCGAGCACGAATGGATCAAGAAGGTGCCGATCCACTTCGCGCGCCGGTACCGCATCCTTCCCATCAGAGCGGAAGAGGGCGCGATCGTGGTCGCCACGACGGATCCGCTGGAGACCGCGGCACTCGACGATCTGCGTCTGCTGCTCGGCATGCCGGTCAAGCCGGTCCTCACGAGCGGAATGACGCTGATGGGCTGTTTGAACCGGGTGTACGATGAAATCGCCAGCCCGACCGGCGCCGAGGAAGTCATGGAAGACATCGCCGCGAGCGAGAACCTCGACCAACTGGCGCACCACCTGGACGAACCGAAGGACCTCCTGGACGCCACCGACGAGGCG
Source organism: Nitrospira sp. (assembly GCA_035760745.1). Taxonomy (GTDB): domain Bacteria; phylum Nitrospirota; class Nitrospiria; order Nitrospirales; family Nitrospiraceae; genus Nitrospira_C. Next base: position 15,828 of record DASTSI010000196.1, read on the forward strand.
CCGATCATCCGCCTCGTGAACAGCGTCCTGTTCCAGGCCGTGCGGCAGCGGGCCAGCGACATCCATTTCGAGTCGTTCGAGCGCGGACTGGTCGTGCGGTACCGGATCGACGGCGTGCTCTACCCCGTCCTCACGCCCCCGAAGAATCTGCAGTCGAGCATCATCGCGCGCCTGAAGATCATGGCCGGCCTGAACATCGCTGAAAAGCGCCTTCCTCAAGACGGTCGCTTTGCGATTCGCACCGCGGGCAAGGACGTCGATCTCCGCGTCTCGGTCTTGCCGACGTCGCACGGAGAACGGGTCGTGCTCCGGCTGCTCGAAAAGGAAAACCGTCTGTTGAATCTCTCTGAAATGGGGTTCTCGCCCGATCGATTGCGGACGATCCAACAATTGATCCATCTGACTCACGGGATCATCCTCGTGACCGGACCGACCGGAAGCGGGAAAACGACGACGCTCTACGCGGCGCTCAGCGAGATCAACGCGCCGGACAAAAACATCATTACCGTCGAGGACCCGGTCGAGTATCAGTTGCTCGGGATCGGCCAGATGCAGGTGAACCCGAAAATCAACTTGACCTTTGCCGCGGGGCTTCGTTCGATTCTCCGCCAGGACCCCGACGTGATCATGATCGGCGAGATCCGCGACAAGGAAACCGCCGAGATCGCGATCCACGCGTCGCTCACGGGGCATCTTGTGTTTTCCACCCTCCACACGAACGACGCGGCGAGCGCCGCCACTCGCTTGATCGACATGGGCATCGAGCCGTTCCTCGTGGCCTCGTCGGTGGTCGCAGTGCTCGCGCAGCGCCTGATTCGGAAGATATGCCCGGAGTGCAAGAAGCCGTATCAGCCGGACGACGAAGAGTTGATCCGCCTGGGTATCGTGCCCGGCAAGAATCGCCCGACGTTCTACCGGGGGGCGGGATGTGCCGCCTGCTCGCAAACCGGCTACCGTGGACGAACCGGAATCCACGAATTGCTCGTGATCGACGACGAAATCCGGCGCTTGATCGGCAGCAAAGCAGATTCGAACGCCATCAGACAAGCGGCCGTCGCCAAGGGCATGGTCTTGTTGAAGGATGAGGCGGCTGACCGGGTTTTCCAAGGCGGAACGACAACCGAAGAAGTGCTTCGCATGACACAGCAGGAAGTGGAAGTGTAACGACCGTGAAGAGTGGGCTGCTGCTCCTCGCTCGCTCCGACCTCGCGCGACCCGTTTTGGGGATCTGGCAGACACAGACGCACCCATAACCCATGCCGGTCTACCAATATCGAGGCTATAAAACCGACGGAGGTGCCGCGACCGGCATCATCGACGCCGAAAGTCCGAAAGTCGCCCGCCTGAAGCTCCGCAAAGAGGGGGTCTTTCCCACGGAAATGTCGGAGCAGGGCAGCACGGCTCCCGCGGTGCGGACCGCCCACGGCGGCACGGCCCCCACCCACGGTGGGCGGTCGGCGCTCACCACGACCGACATTGCGCTGATCACCCGGCAACTCGCCACCCTGCTGGTCGCCGGCCTGCCCCTCGTCGACGCGCTGGGCGTGCTCTTGGACCAGATGGAGAAGAAGCCGGCCAAGAGTCTGCTGGCCGATATTCGGGAGGAGATTCGGGGGGGAAGGTCCTACAGCGTGGCGCTCGAACGCTACCCGAAAGAGTTTTCCCCCATTTATGTGCACATGGTCAGAGCCGGCGAAGCAAGCGGCGCGCTGGATCAGATCCTCTTTCGATTGGCGGAGTTCCTCGAGAAGCAACTCGCGCTCAAGCACAAAGTCACCAACGCCATTCTCTATCCGGCGCTCATGCTTCTGGTCGGCGTGGTCGTCCTGTTCTTCCTGATGACGTTCGTCGTCCCGAAGATCACGGCCGTGTTCGCGACCCTGAATCAGGCGCTCCCCTGGCCGACCTTGGTATTGATGGGCATCAGCCAGTGGTGCGCCGACTATTGGCACGTGATGGTGGGGTCAGTCCTCTTGCTCGCGTGGTTCGTCCGCCGCGGGATGCGAACCGAGACGGGACGAACGATGGCCGACCGGATCATCTTGAAGCTTCCCTTGATCGGGGAAGTCGCCCGGATGGTGTCTATCTCGAGGCTGTCGAGCACGTTGGCGACCATGTTGGCGAGCGGCGTGCAGCTGCTGGATGCGATGGACGTGTCCAGGCGCGTCATGAACAACCGGATCCTCGAACATGCCGTGGAGGAGGCCCGGCAAAACATCCGGGAAGGCGAGACCATCGCCGAGCCGCTGAAGCGAAGCGGAGAATTTCCGTCTCTCGTGACGCACATGATCGCGGTCGGCGAACGCAGCGGCGAGATGGAAGAAATGCTGCGCCGCATCGCCCAAATCTACGACGGAGAAGTCGACCGCGTGATCACGAGATTTACTTCGCTGCTCGAACCGATCATGATCCTCGTCATGGGCGTGCTCGTCTTCTTCATCGTGGTCGCCATCCTGCTGCCGATCTTCGAAATGGGACAGATGGTACGGTAGCGGCGACGAAGTTTGCCGAGCAAGGCGTGCAAAGCAGAGAGCGGAATAGAAATAAAGGAGAGGAATTAATGCGTCCACGATTGAGTCTTGGGGCCGAACGAAGAACGGCGGGTGGCGCAGCCCCTCATCTGGGCTCGTCCCTCGCGCGCCGGGCGACAGGTCACGACGGCGGCTTTACGTTCATCGAGATCATGGTGGTGGTGGCCATCCTCGCCATCCTCGCCGCGCTGGTGGTGCCGCGAATCATGGGCCGGACCGACGAGGCGAAGCGGACGGCGGCTAAGGTGCAGATCCGGAATATCGAAGGAGCCCTTCAACTGTACAAGCTGGATAACGGCGTGTATCCCTCCACCGAACAGGGTCTCAAGGCCCTCGTGGAAAAACCCTCGGTGGGCGTGATCCCGAAGAAATGGAAGCTGGGCGGGTACCTGCCGAAACTCCCCGAAGATCCGTGGGGCAACCAATATAAGTACCTCAGCCCCAGCCAGCGAGGCGAATATGAAATCATTTCACTCGGAACCGATGGAGAGGTGGGCGGCGAGGGGGTGAATGCGGACATCACGAACTGGAACCTCGATAAGGATTGACGCGACGGTGGTCGGTCCTTCGCCCTCGGCGGGCCGGACGAGGCGGACCGTCGGACGTCCCACGGTTCACGGCACCGGTTCGACCGCCGGCTTCACGATTCTCGAGATCATCATCGCGCTCTTCCTGCTCACCGGCCTGTTGAGCTTCATCATCCCCAAGTTCGACATCGGTCAGAATTTGAGCTCCGTCGGGCGCAAGTGGGTCGCGGCGCTCCGCACCGTTCAGGATCTGTCTATTTCGTCCCGACGTCCGGTCCGGCTGTATATCGATCTCGATCGCGGCCAATACTGGCCCATGATTCAGCAGGGCACCGAAGAGAAGGCCCCCCTTAGCTGGCTGACGCCCGCTAGCCTCCCGGAAGCGATCCGTGTCACGGACATGCAGGTCGGATCGAAAAAGAGCAGCTCAGGCCGAGCGGAATTGTTCTTTTACCCCAATGGAAGGATCGACCCGGCGGTGATGCATTTCGTGGATGCCGATAATAATGTGCTCGGCGTTCAGATCGAACCGGTGACCGCCAATATCAGGGTGACGGACCAACGGCTCGAGCCCCCGGCGCCTTGGACCTTGCCGGAACGGCTGCGACCGCTTTTACAGATTCAACCCACGATTCCGGGGCTCAAGCCCGTCGTCCCGTTCGGACAACAATAGCGGCATGTTGGATACACCAGGCAGCTTGGTGCTCGGTCGGCTGAAACGCCTGCCCTCCTGCTCGGCGAACGCCGCGTCCCCGCGTGCGCCGGAGGCCTGCCGATCGGCCTTTTGCAATCCGCCGCCGGCACGACAGTCCCGCACTGCGGATCCCGACAGACAGGGTCTCGACCACCGCGGGTTCACGCTCATCGAGGTGCTCATCGCGCTCGCGATTTTGGCGATCAGCCTGCCCGTTTTGCTCGGCCTCCGGAACTTCGATCTCGATCTCGCGGCGAGGGCCCGCGACATCACGGCGGCCACCATGCTGGCTCAGGAAAAGCTCCTGGAAGCGGAGTTGAGCACGGAATTTCCGGTGGGAGAAACCGCGGGCGACTTTCGGACGATGCCTCCCGGAACTCAATCGACATTGAGCACGCAGAATCGCGCCGAACGGTTTCGTTGGAAACGCCTGATCACGTCCACGCCGTTGCCCAACGTCCGTGAGATCAAAGTGCAGGTTATATGGCCGCGCGGGGTCACGGATGAAATGGTCGAAGTGAGCACCTATGTCTTCTCAGCCACGTCCTTCTGAGCGGGGCTTCACGCTGGTCGAGGTCCTCCTCGCCGTCTCGCTGGTGGCGGTGATCGCCGCCATGGTCTTCAGCGGGTTGTATTTGAGCGCGACGGCCATCGAGCAAGCGCGCGCCGAGGCGGCCGACGAACGCCTTTTGCGCAGCACGCTCGGCGTGATGGCGGAGGAATTGGCCGCGAGCATCAACCGCTCCACCGGCCCGTGGCTCGGCATCAACGCCCAACGCGAGGGACAGCCGGCCGACACCGTGGCCTTTCTCTCGGTCGGGCAATTCCGCGGAACCGACTGGGGGTCGGAGACGGAAACGGTGCGGATCGTGTACACCCGGGACGAGGACCGCCTGCTGCGCGTCGTGAGACGCAATCTGTACGGCCTGACCGATGAATCCATCGACCACCTCACGATGGCGGCGAAGGTCAAGGCCTTCAACGTACGGTACTACGACCGCGCCAACGGCCTCTGGTTCGACGAATGGGACGGGCGCGCGCGCAACGGCGTCCCTGGAGCGATCTTGATCGAACTGACCTTCGATCAGGACCGCAACGAGCCCCGGATGATCCGGCAATATGTGTCTCTGAGATCGCGCTCATGATCGGCCGCCTTTCCTGGCCCCTCACGTTCGAGTTCAAGAAAGAACCGTTCCTGTGGCTCGCCGCCGGGATCGCCACTCTCCTGCTGTTCCTCTTCGTCACGTTCCCCTTCGGCGCCCTTCAAACGCGCCTCCTGTCGGAAATCGGCAGGGCCAGCGGGTGGGATGTACGAGCGGCCGATTGGTCCGTCGGCCTTCCGCTGGCGGTCGAATGGCGCGATCTCGTCTTCGCAAAAGCTGGCGCGGGGACCATCCCTGTCGAATCGATGCGGGTCGGCATCGGGCTCTTGGCGCATCTGGCCGGACGCGCGACGATCGACGCATCGGTCCGCTTCCCCGGCTCGGTTCCCCCGGGGGCCGCGCGCGCTACCGCGAGCTTGACGGCCTCCTCCTGGTCGCTTGTCGGACCAGCGCAGTTGAAGGCCCGGCTGCAGCAACTCGACCTCTCCCAATTCGTGAAGCCCTACGTGTCCAAGGGACTGCTCCAGGCAGAGGTCGTTCAAGCCTGGGTCGGCAATCCGGGTGGGGGAATCACGTTCAAAGGCGACGGTGCCTGGAAGGCCGAAATCCGCGATCTGGTTCTCGAACGGATTCCTCTGGGGCCGGCACAAATTCCCTCGCTGGTTTTCACCAGGGTGACGCTCGGACTTGCCTGCCACGACGCCTCGTGTGATGTGACCGAGTTTCGGGGCGAAGGACCGGATGGAACGATCACAGGCCAAGGCCGGCTTCTCCTCCAGCAACCGATCCGGGACTCGATGCTGGAGCTGACCCTGACCGTACTCCCCGGCTCAGGCTGGGCACAAAAGTCTGCCGGGTTGCCGATCCCTCCCCTGCCTCCCGGCACCCCGATGACGTTTAAAGTCACCGGATCAGTCGCAAATCCCCGAGTATCCGTGTAATATTGACCTGGCCGGAACCCTAGGAGAAGGCTGCCGCCGCCCTCGTGTGGCGGGCCGCCGGATCCAGAGGGTCTCTTTTTCATTTTAGGGACCGGAATATTCATGGTTGCCGACTGCGTCGGACTCGACATCGGGCAAACGGCCTTTAAGGCCGTCCGTTTCCGTCGCCGCTTGACGGGGCGGGAATCGGTTGAATATTTCCATCTGCCGCTCCCGTTTGGCAAACCGGAGACGGTTGAACCGGCGCGCCGGGCGAGTTTGCTGAGGAACTTCCTCTGGCAACATGGCCTCTATGGAAGCGGCGACATCGTCACCGCGCTTCCCTGTCAGGACCTTTTCATCCGTACGTTGTCCTTTCCGTTCCGCGACGCGAGCAAACTGGCTCAAGTGGTGCCGTTCGAGGTGGAAAACCTCATTCCCATGTCGCTCGACGAGGTGGAGTTGGGCAGTCTCGTATTGCCGCCACGCGATTCAGCCGATCCCTCCCAGAAACCGAAGGGCGCCGAGGTCCTCGTCACGGCGGCGCCCAAGGACAAGGTCGCCGAACATCTGAAGTTCCTCGCCGCCGCCGAGCTCAAGCCCTCCGCGATCGGCGTGGACGGGATGGCGCTTTACTCGGTCACTCGGTTTCTCCAGGAGGAAGGCGCGCGCGTCCCGGGCGAACTGGCGATCATCGACGTCGGGGCGACGAAGACCACCCTGTGCCTCATGCGCGAAGGCCGCCCCGCGCTCCTTCGCACCGTCCTGTGGGGCGGCAATCACCTCACGCACGCCTTGGCCGTCCGATACGCCTGCAGCTTTGCCGAAGCAGAGCGGCGCAAGCGCGCCATGGCGGTTCAAGAGGTGGACGCCTGGCTCGAGCCGCTGCTCAAAGAGCTCCGCGTGACGCTGCATGCCTTCGAGGGAACCTCGCGCCAGCGATTGTCCCATTGCTGGGTATCCGGCGGCGGGTCGAAGCTGCGAGAACTGAACGGCTATGTGTCCCACGAGCTCGGCTTGCTTCCCGTCGGCGCCCGGCAGGGATTCGGAGCCTCGTGCCCCAGGGCCTTTTCGGTGGCGTTCGGGCTTGCGATTCATCCCAAAGTCGTCCGTCCCCGCTGGAAAACCAAAGCCATCGGGTCGGATCTGGCGGTCGATCTGAATGCCGGCTCGGATGCGACGGCGGCCGAAAAGGCAGCCAGTCGTCAAGACCGGCAACTGGCGATTTGGGGCGCGCTGCTCCTCGCGCTCCTGGCAATCGCGGATCTCGCCGTGCGGGTGTACGTCAAGGAGTCGTCGGTCAAGGACATCAAACAGAGTCTCCACGCTCAGTACGTCAAGACCTTCGGAGAAGGCGCCGCCGTCGGAGAAGAGCTCGATGTCGCGCGCTACCGGGTGGCGCAGCTCGAAAAAAGCCTCTCGCTCATCGACGGAAGCCGTTTCAGCATGCTGGCTCATCTCTCGGACCTGACCAAGCAATTGCCGAGCGGCGTACCCCTGACGGTGCGAGAGTTGACCATCGACGGCTCGACGGTCCATTTGGAGGGGGAAACGCAATCCTTCGATGCCGTCGAGAAGATCAAGCAGGTCTTCGCCGCCGACGCAAAATTCCAGGACGTCTCGGTGACCGACACGAGAGTCGGATCAGCGGCGAATCAAGTGGTGTTTCGCCTGACCTACACGGTGGCGCAACCATGATGCAGCCCCTGAAAGAGCGGTGGCGGCACCTGGCTCCCCGCGAGCGACTGATCCTGGCGATCGGGGGTGCCGTGGTGGCGGGAAGCCTCCTGTTTCTCCTCATCATCGACCCCCTGCTCGCCTCCATCGAGAAGCTGGAGCGTCAGGCGATACGCAAGCAGAAGGAACGCGCGGAACTGGCCCTGCTGGCTGAACAATATGCCGCCAAACAGGCGAAACTCGCCCAGCGCGAGCAGCACCTGCCGCCGGCGGGCGGGACCTTCTCGCTCCTGGCCTACATGGAGGAGGCGGCGACCACCGCGCAAGTCAGGGATCGGATCGTCGGCATGCAGCCGCAACAGCCGACCGTGATCCAGGGCTACCAGGAAAGCGCGGTCGACCTGCGGCTGGACGGCGTGCAGTTGCCGCAGCTCCTCGCGCTGCTCGTCGCGATGGAAGAGGCGCCGTACGACGTGCAAGTCCGCCATCTTCAAGTGAAGCCGAAATACGACAATCCGGTGAATCTCGATGCCTCGCTCAGGATCGTCACCTATCAGAAATCATGACGAGCGCGGCGTTGCCCTCCTCCTTGCGTTGTTGGTCCTCGCCCTTCTCGTCGCCCTGATCCTTGAATTCGACACGGAAGCGCGCCGCGAGTACCGAGACGCCGCCGCCTTCCGGGACAATTTCAAAGCCAACGTGCTGAGTCGCGCGGCCGTGCAGGCGGCCCGCGCGGTCCTTCAACAGGATTTTCTCAAGGACCGGCAGACCGGCCTGTTCTACGACGGCCCGACCGATATCTGGGCCTTTCCGATCCAGCACTATGCCATCGGCGACGGGTTTCTCGACGCCCAGATTGAAGACGAGCTGGGCAAGTTCAATCTCAATGATCTCGCCGCAGGCGGCGACCCGAACGGCAGAAAGCTCAAAGTCCTCCGGCTCAAACGATTGTTCGCGATGCTGCTGGTCAGCCCCGAGCTCGTGGATGCGATCGTCGACTGGGTCGATCCCGATGAAGTGCCCGAGCCGGCCGGCGCCGAATCGTCCTATTACC
>DASTSI010000197.1:0-20451 GCA_035760745.1 Nitrospira sp.
AGCGGGGACTACCGTGTCGATTAATCCCCCGGTTTTGCTGACAATGGGAACCGTACCGTAACGAAGGCTGTAGAGCTGGCTAAGCCCGCAAGGCTCGTAGCGAGAAGGCATGAGAAACATGTCCGCGCCACCTTCGATGCGATGGGCAAGTCGTTCGTCAAAGCCGATATGCAGCCCGATCTGCTTCGGAAATCGGGTTCGAAGTTGCCTGAGAGTTCCTTCGTGAGCCGGATCTCCAGCTCCCAATATCGCGAACTGGAGGTCTAAGTCCCGTTGCATTAACTGTGGAATCACCGCCTCAAGGAGGTCGATCCCCTTTTGCGATGTAAGACGCGCGATGACAGCCAGTAGTGGACCATCTTTCTGCGGTAAACCAAGTTCCTCTTGCAGCTTCTGCTTACATACTCGCTTTCCACGGCGGTCGTCCCTGGAATAGTGACCAGGCAGGAAGGGATCCGAGGCCGGATTCCAACGTCCGGTGTCAATCCCATTGATAATACCGGTGAGTTGTTTTTCTCGGCTTCGCAAGACCCCCTCTAAGCCAAATCCAAACTGCGGTGTCATGATTTCTTTAGCGTAGGAGGGGCTGACAGTCGTGAGATGATCCGCATATATAATGCCACCCTTCAACACGTTGACCGATCCATAGAACTCCAATCCCTCGATCGTGAACAAGGAGGATGGAAGACCGGTGGCGTGAAATCGTGACCCCGGGAATATGCCCTGGTACCCCACGTTGTGCAAGGTGAGAACGGACTTCACACGCTTCAACTCCGGCCGGTCATGATCGGTTGTCTTCAGAAAGACGGAGCAAAGGGCGGTTTGCCAGTCGTGCAGGTGAAGAATATCAGTCGGCCAGTTTCGTTCGCGGTGAAGAAAGGCCGCGACTTCAACAACGGACCGGCTAAACCATGCGAAGCGCTCGAGATTGTCCGGATAATCTCTGCCATTCTCCTGGTACAGGTCCGCGCGGTCGAAGAACGCATCTTGTCGGACAGCCCAGACGCGAATTGATCGTTCTTGATCAGGCAGCTGAAGCAGATCTTCCTCGATCACCGCTTCAGGAGACCCTTGGAGCGCGGCCACCGAGAGGCGGGCGACGGGGCGAAACCTTCGGCCTGAGTGATCCAACGACCGGTATCTCGGTAAAATGAGAATCACGTCGTGTCCGAGCTTGCTCAGTTCCTGGGGCAATGCGCCGGTCACATCGGCAAGTCCACCCGTCTTGGCATACGGAATGGCTTCAGAGGAGGCGATAAGAAGATTCAATGGACGACGGCCTTTCACGGGTGCGCGGTATCGGTCGGTTACCGAGAGGGCGGGAGTTCGAGTTTCGTCTTGAATTTGTCCTCGTGCTGCCAGCTACGCCCAAGGTCGTGAAGTTGCGCCGCAGTGAGGGCCTCTTTGTAGACCAGCCGTTCGTCATAAAACACGACCAGCCACCCGCGCTCGGGATACGCGAGAAACAAGCCTTCTCCCGCTTCTATTCCGGTTTCCCAACCTCGCGGAGCCTCCCCGATCGCCAGACGGGAACGTGGAACCAGTGAACCGTCTTTCATCCCGAAGAACTCCATGAATTCGGACCGCTGATACGGAGGCATTCCCCAGGCACCGACGAACGCTCTCGGCGTCAACTGATGCAGCAGCAACTGATTGTCCCGGATCCGCTGTTCCTGCTCCGCCAAGGGCGGCAAGCGGGCGCAACCTGAACTGAAAGAAATAAATAACAATAGCGCGAGCAACGTCCGGATGACTGCGCCATACCTCATAGCAGCCTCCTCGTTTTCTGCTCGGCCGGTTTGACTGGTTGGCATTGGTCGCACTGACAAAGATCCCGAAGCAACTGGTAGGAATAGATCCCCGTATCGTGCCCGTCGCTCCAGCTGAACTGAAATGCGTAGCGTCCCACCGGTTGGATGTCCTGCAACATAATGAGCAGAGGCACATCGTCGGCTTTCAGTCGACGTTGGCCCGTCCACTCATCGACGCAAGCCGCACAGGGGCATTTTTGGCGCAGGTAACGGACGGGATAGACGCCGCGATGCCCGTCATTCCATTCGATACCTAGCACGCCCTTGTCGATCCAAGACATGTCCTTAGGTTCAAGCATCGAGCCGCCGCTCATCGCGGGAAAAACAAATTCCTCTAGGGACGGATTACAAGTGTTGGGACAAAAAGTCGACGGCGGGCAAACGTCTTCCCGCGACCACGGTCACATAGCCCTCTATCGCTTCTTCGACTTCCGCTCGGACCTGACCGACTGCCTTCAGTCGCGTCACAACAGCAGGCGCCAGGCGCAATGCCTGCTGGAGGAACGCCAGGCTCCCCCGAGAAAGAGGCAGGCAGCGAGTCTGTTGGTGCACCGCACAGGCGGAACACACCAAACCGCCGGAGACCGGAGAGAACTGTGGTTCGTGAATCACCTTGGATCTACCGCAAGCGGCGCAATGGTCGGTCTGCGGACGAAATCCGGTCAGACCGAGCAGCCGTATTTGGAATAGCAGCACCGTCAGCGAGGGATCTTCGCTAATTACCAACGAATACAACGCCTGCTTTAGTGTTTCGAACAGGCCAGCATCGGGATCGCGGTCTGGCGTCACGGCGACGACCACGTTCACCATCCGCGCCGCTGCTTCCATCAGTTTGAGCTCTTCTCGAAACTGCACGAACGGCTCGAGCACATCGGCCTGTGAGACGCGGTAAAGTGAATCGCCTGATTTTTCGAACAGGTTCAAGTCGCAGATCGTCAACGGCTCGAGCGCCGCGCCCAATCGGCTCTTGAGCCGCCTGGCTCCCCGAGCCACCGCGCGAATCTTCCCCAGTTCTCTTGTGTATAACGTCACAATGCGGTCCGCTTCTCCCCATTTCCGGCTCTTCAGCGTGATGGCGGTTGTTTTAAGCAAGCCCATGGAGATCTGAACGCCAATAAGCGGAATCGACGATTTCGCTCATCTGAGGTATTGCATGAAGATCGTGGCCAACGTCAGATAGATCGTAATGCCCGTAATATCATTGGCCGTGGTCACGAATGGACCGGCGGCCACGGCCGGGTCAACCCCCATCCGTTTCAGCATAATCGGCATGAAGGTCGCCATGCTGGTCGAAACCAGGAATGCCGTAATGAGCGATGCCCCCACGACGACGCCCAGAAATCCTTGGTGCCATATCCATCCAACCAGCGACAGGATCATGCCGCACGCTATGCCCATCAAGAGGCCGATCTTCACTTCCCGGAAGAAGACGTTCCAGACGTCAGTTGGCTCTACCAATCCCGTCGCCAATCCCCGAATGATCAGCGTCGAGGATTGCAGTCCGACGTTGCCTCCCATGGCGGCAATGACCGGTATGAAGCTGACGATCGCCACGACTTCCTGGATCGTATAGCGGAACTCCCATAGAATAGCGCCAGAGAGCAGACTGCCGACTAAATTCGTGAACAACCAGGGCAGCCTGACTTTGGCCGCAGCAAGGCTCGAAGACTTCGAAACCGCTTCTTCCTCCACGGCGCCGGCCATTTTCAACATATCCTCGGTCGCCTCTTCGCGGATGACGTCCACGACATCGTCAACCGTGATGATCCCCACCAACACCCCCTCCTTATCGACGACCGGAATGGCGAGCAGATTGTAGCTCGCCACCTGGCGGGCGACCTCCTCCTGATCCATATCGACCGTGACGCTGATTACGTCGCGTGTCGCGATATTCTTGAGCGGCGTCGAAGGAGGGACGGTCAGCAGCTGGCGCAGCGACAGCACGCCGACCAACTTGTCGTCCTTATCCGTGACATAGATGTAGAACACCATTTCGGCGTCCGTCGCCTGCTGCAGGCGGCGGATCGCGTCTTGCGCGGTGGCATCTTCCGGCAGCGCGAAGAACTCCGTCGTCATGATGCCGCCGGCCGTATCTTTCGGGTATTTCAGAATGTCGGCGACTTCGGTACTGTCCTCGGTCCGCATGAGCGAGAGAATTTCTTTCGCCCGCTCTTCGGGCAGCACGCCGAGGATATACGCGACGTCGTCCGGGGCGAGGTCTTTGATCAACCAGGCGATATCGGACTGGAGCAGATCGGCCAGGACCTGCGTGATACTTTCCGTATCGAGCTCGCTCAGAACCTGACCGCGTTTCGAGTCTCCTCGAACGAGCTCGAACACTTCTCGCTTCTCCTTTGGAGACGAGAGGTGAACGATGATTTTGGCGATATCGGCCGGATGCATGCGGCCGAGCATCTTGGAGAGGTTCGTAATCGCCCCCCGCCGTAGCAGCCGCTGTACGGACAAAAGGACGATATCCGACTTGGTCTGACCCCGGTCGGCCTGATCCCGAAGCGCATCGCGCAGCAAATCCCGCTCGCTGGAGCGCGGCCGCTGCTCGACTGGCCGGGTCTCTGTCGCCTTGTCCGTCATCGGCACCCCGTTAGTACCCCAACTCAATCAAGACATGCTCGTCTTCCCGCCAGGCTTCGCGAACCTTGACCCAGAGCTGCAGGAAGACTTTCGTCCCGAACAGGCGTTCCATGTCGAGACGGGCTTCCGTCCCAACTGTTTTCAAACGTTCTCCATGCCTGCCGATCACGATGGCTTTATGCGATTCCCGCTCAACGAGGATTGAAGCGCTGATGCGAGCGAGCTTGCCTTCTTCGACAAACTCGTCGATTTCCACCGCGATACAGTACGGCACTTCTTCTTGCGTCTGCGCCAGCAGCTTCTCTCGAATGATTTCCGCGGCCAGCGTCCGCATGTTCTGATCGGTGATCGTCTCGTCGTCGTACGCGGCTTCTCCTTCCGGCAAATGACGCACCGTTGCGTGGAGCAGGCGATCCACATTGTCGCCGTCTTCCGCGGACACCGGTACGATCTCCGTCCACTCGTACAGCTTACCGTAGGTTTCGAGCACGGGTAGCAATTTCATTTTGTTCACGAGGTCGATCTTGTTCAGGACCAAAATCACCGGGCGGGACCGCTTGCGTACCGCCGCCTTCACGTGATCGAGCGCGAGCAGATCCCCCGGCCCCGGTAGGCTTGTTGCCTCCATCACGACGAGCAGGAGGTCCGCGTCCTCCAGCGTCTCCACCGTGGTGCGCACCATGCGGCGATTCAGGAGGTGCCGAGGCTTGTGAAGCCCGGGCGTATCCAGCAGCGCAATCTGAGCGCCCGGAGCGTGGATCACGCCGAGAATCCGGGTTCTGGTCGTCTGCGGCTTGTCCGAGACGATTGCGATCTTCTCCCGCAGCAATCGATTCAACAGCGTCGATTTCCCGACGTTCGAGCGGCCAATGAGAGCGACTGTCCCGAACTTCATGGTCTAGGGCCTGGGCCGATCCTGGGATCAGGAATCAGTTGATAGACCGTTTCCCCTTTCCGGACATAGCCGAGCCGCTCCCGCGCCAGTTGCTCGATCTTGAGGGGATCATGCTCCAATCGATCGATGTCGGTGCGTAACACCCGCGTCGCGCGCTGCAACTCTTGAATTTCAATTTCCAGCTGCTGGGCTCTCTCTCGCATCGCAACATAGCCCGGCAATCCCATTTCGCCGAAGCACAGGGCGATCAGTAGCAATAGACAAGCCGCCACTCCGGCATACTGTGCCCCCGTCAACATGCGACGCCGCCAATCCAGCCACTGGCGCCCACGGTTCTGCTTGATGATCATGCGATGGGTCGGCCCTATGCTGTGACCGGCACGGATTGCCGGCCTCGGTAGATCGCGCCGCTTCCGAGTTCTTCTTCGATCCGAATCAGCTGATTGTACTTCGCCACCCGATCCGTCCGAGACAGCGAGCCCGTCTTGATCAAGCCGCTGTTGGTTGCCACCGCCACATCCGCGATTGTCGTATCCTCGGTTTCACCCGACCGGTGTGAGATGATCGCCGTGTATCCTGATCGCTTCGCGAGCTCGATGGCATCCAATGTTTCCGTCAACGTGCCGATCTGGTTCAACTTGATCAGGATGGAGTTTGCAATCCCTTCCTTAATGCCCTTCGAAAAGATCTCGACATTGGTCACGAAAATATCGTCTCCGACCAATTGCACCCGCTTGCCGAGCTTCTCCGTGAGCATCTTCCAGCCCTTCCAATCCAGCTCACTCAAGCCGTCTTCGATGGACAAGATAGGATAGCGGTCCAGCAGCTTGCCGTAGTACGCGATCATCTCCTCCGGCGACCGCTCGGGGTTTTTCTCGGCCTCCAACACATAGCGCCCCTTCTCATAGAGCTCGCTGGCCGCGCAATCCAGCGCGAGGGCAATATCGCGTCCCGGTGTGTAGCCCGCTTCCTCGATCGCCTGCATGATGAGCGCCAGCGCCTCTTCATTGGACTGAAGGTCGGGCGCGAATCCTCCCTCGTCTCCCACCGCGGTATTGAGGCCCTTTTTCTTGAGCAAGGCTTTTAAGGCATGAAACACTTCCGTCGCCATGCGGAGCGCCTCGCTAAACCGAGGCGCGCCGACCGGCATGATCATGAATTCTTGGAGATCGAGCCGATTGTCCGCGTGTGCACCTCCGTTGATGATGTTCATCAGCGGCACGGGCAGCACGCGGGCATTGGTGCCGCCGAGATAGCGATAGAGCGGCTGGCCCGTTTCGTTCGCCGCCGCCTTTGCGACTGCCAGCGAGACGCCGAGGATCGCGTTTGCACCCAGCTTGCCCTTGGTTTTGGTTCCGTCGAGCGCGATCATCGTCTGATCGATTCCCGCCTGGTCGAACGCTTCCTTACCAAGAAGTTCAGGTGCAATGATCTTGCTGATGTTCCCCACCGCCTTGGACACGCCTTTCCCCATCCATCGCTTCTTATCTCCGTCACGGAGTTCGATCGCTTCCTTTTCGCCCGTCGATGCCCCGGATGGCACGGCAGCTCTTCCCATCGCGCCGCTCTCCAACGTAACTTCCGATTCGATGGTCGGATTGCCGCGCGAATCGACGATCTGCCTGCCCTTGATCTCCCGGATTGCGCTCATCGAATTTCCTCGCTGTTCCAGAAATCACTGCGACGCACTATCCCAGTTCCTTTCGAAGCAACGCATTGACCTTCGAAGGATTGGCCTTCCCGCCGCTCGCCTTCATCACCTGCCCGACGAGGAAGCCGAGCACTTGTTGCTTCCCTTCCTTGAATTGCGCGACTTGCGCCGGATGTTTTGCGAGCACCTCTGCAATCAGTTGTTCCAGGGCGCTTTCGTCGGAAACCTGCAGCAAGCCTTTGTCCCGCACGATAATGTCAGGCGTTTTTCCGCTGCGAAACATTTCCGGAAAGATGTCCCGGGCAACCTTCAAGCTCACCGTTCCCTTGTCCACCATGTCGAGCAGACTGACAAGTCGCTCGGGTGTCACCGGAGAGCGGCTGACATCGATACCGGAAAGTTTCAGTTCTCTAGTCAGCTCCCCCATAACCCAATTGCTCACCGTCTTCGGCTGGTTGAACAAATTGACACAGGCCTCGAAATAGTCGGCAAGCCCTTTCGATGCAGTCACAACGCCCGCGTCATACTCGGGCAGCGCGTACTCCATCACGAATCGCCGAGCGCGCGACGCGGGCAATTCCGGCAGGGAATCCCGAAACCGTTCGATCCAGTCGTGCTCCAGCTGGAGGGGCACAAGATCGGGATCGGGAAAGTAGCGATAGTCATGCGCTTCTTCCTTCGACCGCATGACGGCGGTTTCTCCGCGGTCGATGTTCCACAGTCTGGTCTCCTGATGAATCGTGCCGCCCTCGTTCAAGACTTTTGTCTGACGCTTGACTTCGTACTCGACGGCGTCCTTGACGAATTTGAACGAGTTGATGTTTTTCAATTCGACCTTGGTGCCCAACTCTTTTTGGCCGAGCGGCCGAAGCGAGAGGTTCGGCTCACATCGAAAGCTGCCCTCTTCCATGTTCCCGTCGCAGACCTCGAGATACATCAGAATGTCCCGCAGGGTCTTCAAATACGTGACAACCTCGTCGGCTGAACGCATGTCGGGTTCGGTCACGATTTCCAACAACGGCGTGCCGGCCCGGTTCAGATCGACGATGCTGCCGTTTCCGCCGTCGTGGATGCTCTTCCCGGCATCTTCTTCGAGATGCGCGCGCCTGATCCTGACACGCTTCTTCCCCTCTTCGGTCGGGATTTCGATCCACCCATCCTCGCAAATCGGCGCTTCATACTGCGAAATTTGATAGCCTTTCGGCAAATCAGGATAAAAGTAATTCTTCCTTGCAAACCGGTTGTTCACCGCGATCCTGCAGTTTAGGGCCAACCCGGCCCGCACCGCCATTTCGACGGCCACCTTATTGATGACCGGCAGCGCCCCGGGCAAGCCGAGACAAACCGGACAGGTTTGGCTGTTCGGTGATGCACCGAAGGTCGTCGCGCACCCACAGAACATTTTCGACTGTGTGCGGAGCTGAGCGTGCACTTCGACGCCGATGACGACCTCGTAGATCACGACCGCTTAACCCTCGCCCCTGACGCGATCTCGCTCGCGCTTGATCGCCTCCCGGCCCGCTTCAAACGCTTCCCGCAGCACCGATTTCTTGGCTTCGACGAATTCCTTCCCCTCGTCGACCGCCTCTTCCAGCACTTCTCCCGCCCGCTCCGCCAAGGTCCGGAGATTATCTTCCGCCCGTCTGGCATACGTGCGGAGGTGCTCACGTGATTCGCGGCCCGATTGCGGCGCCAGCAGCAGCGCTGCCACCGCCCCTAAGGCCGCTCCGCTCAAGAAGGCCAACAGTACCGCGGTTGTGGAGCCCCGATCATCCCCCATTGTGTGGTCCTCCTTCTTCTCGATATCGTTCGCGCATCACGCGCGTGGCCGCCTTAAAACCGGCCACGACGCTGGCCAGGTTGTTCAATAAGGTTCCGCTCGATCCCCGCACGACATCGTGAACCTGCTGGACCGACTCTCCCACCTCACCCACGGCGTGCAGGAGCACCGATGCATGCTCGATACCCCCGCGCGCTTCCTCCGTCACTGCACGGAGGTTGCCGGCGACGCCGCGGATTTCCGCCGTGAGCGCCGGCAGCTCTTCATTCAGCTTCGCCAGCACGCCTTCAGCCTCGGACACGGTCTTTCGCAGCTGTATCAAGACCGGTACAACGTATCCCACGAGCAAGGCAAAGGCGAGAGCGGCGAGCATCGCCGCCATCTCTACGATCGTCATCTCTCCTCCGTTCGCTTGAGCCCCAAGGCGTCACGGGCTATCGCACATTGGCTTTCTTGAGGTGCCACTGCGTCGACTGTTCGTACGCGTGAGCCGCCCGGAGTACCGTCCCTTCTTCGAACGCGCGGCCGATGATTTGAAGCCCGATCGGCAAGCCGGCCCTACTGAACCCGCAGGGGATGGAGATCGCGGGCAGGCCGGCCAGATTGACCGAAATGGTGAAGATGTCCGAGAGATACATCTGCAACGGATCTTCGCTTTTCTCTCCGAGTTTGAATGCGGGCGTCGGCGTCACCGGAGTGACGATGAGATCCACGTCTTTGAACGCTTCCGAGAAATCCTGGCAGATCAAGGTCCGGACGGCCTGGGCTTTGGCATAGTACGCTTCATAATATCCTGAGCTCAGGGCATACGTGCCGAGCATGACCCGCCGTTTCACTTCCGGCCCGAACCCTTCCTGCCTGGTCTTCACATAGAGATCGAGCAGATCTTTTGTTTCCTTGGCGCGCAGGCCAAACTTCACGCCGTCGAATCTGGCGAGGTTCGAGCTGGCTTCCGCGGTCGCGACCACGTAATAGACCGCCACGGCCGCATCGGTCCTTGGCAGGCGGATTTCTTTGATTTCACCGCCGAGGTTTGCCAATTCTCCGATCGCGGCGTGGACCGCTTCTTCGACTTCGGGATCGAGTCCTTCTCCGAAGAACTCCGGCGGCACGCCCACTTTTAGCTTCTTCAGGTCTTTTCTCCTCAACAGCTTCATATAGTCGGGCACGGGAACATCCGCCGAGGTCGAATCCATCGGGTCGTGGCCGGCGATTGCGCCGAGCAGAAACGCGGCATCGGACACATCCTTCGTGATCGGACCGATCTGGTCCAGCGACGAGGCAAACGCCACCAGCCCGTACCGAGACACCCGCCCATACGTAGGCTTGAGACCCACGACTCCGCAAAACGCGGCCGGTTGCCGGATCGACCCTCCGGTGTCGGACCCGAGCGCCGCGGCACATTCGTCGGCCGCAACGGCTGCGGCGGAACCCCCGCTCGATCCTCCGGGGACGCAGTGCAGATTCCAGGGGTTCCGACTCGGTCCGAAGGCCGAGTTTTCGGTCGAAGATCCCATCGCAAACTCATCCAAATTCGTCTTGCCGACCAGGAGGTACTCCTGCTCGCGCAGTTTGGACACCACGGTCGCGTCGTACGGCGGCACGAAATGCTGCAGCATGCGCGAGGAGCAGGTGGTCTGCACGCCCTCGGTGCAGATGTTGTCCTTGATCGCGATCGGCATGGCCATCATCGGTTTCGTCTTGCGCCAGCCCCTGAGCTTTTGATCCAGCGCCGCTGCCTGGGCCTGCGCCGCCTCCTTCAGTTGCGTGACGTACGCTTTCACTTTCGGTTCCACCTGTCCGATCCGGAGGAAGTACGCCCGGACGATTTCCGTCGCCGTCACTTCACCGGCGGTGAATTTTTTCTGAAGATCGACCAGGGAAAGCTTGTGAAGCGACATTAGCGTTTCTCCGTCGATTCGACGATCCGGTTTTTGTCGTTGACCCGCACGATCTTCGGCGCATGACGCTTTATCTCTTCCTCGCCGTAGTACTCGTAGCAGAAGATGATGATTTGATCACCCACGGCCGCTTTGCGGGCCGTCGGTCCGTTCAGCACGATGTCGCCGCTCCCGGGACGCCCGGGAATCGCATAGGTCATGAACCGCTCGCCGTTATTCAAATTCGAGCAGATGATCGCCTCGTACGGCAGAATCGCCGCCGCCTCCATCAAATCCGGATCAATGGAGAGGCTGCCTTCATATTCGAGATGAGCGCCCGTCACGGTGGCGCGATGGATCTTGGACCGCAACATTTGTCGAAACATTCATTCTCTCGTCGTCGTCATTCGCCCTCTGCCATAACGGGTCTTGCCGTCAGGCGCGTGGCGGCTAACGCTTAACGCTCCTCCAAAATTTTCGGGACGCGGAATCCGTCCCCTTCCCGTTCCGGCGCATTGGCCAACGCCTTCTCCACCGGCAGCGAGGGACGAACGACGTCTTCCCGGAACACATTCATCTGGCCGAGCACCGAGGCCGTCGGCTCGATGCCGGTCGTGTCGTACTGCTTCAGCTTTTCTACGTGCGTGAGAATCTCGCTCAACTGCTTGGCGAACAGGCCCATTTCACCCGGCGTGATCTCCAGCCTCGCCAATTTGGCAACCTTCTCCACGTCCTGTTTGGAAATCTCCATGTCGTCTCTCCGTGTGTCAGCCGTCGGCACGCGACTGGAACATTCGTCCTCACTCCCGGTATGCCGTTATTCGACCGTCACGCTCTTGGCCAAATTGCGCGGCTGATCCACATCCGCACCCCGCAGCACGGCAATATGGTACGCCAGCAATTGAAGCGGGATGGTGAACAAGATCGGCGAGATCAGCGGATGGGTCTCCGGAATCGTAAACACCGCATCGGCTGTCTTGCCTAATTCTCGCTCCCCTTCGGCCACCAGCGCAATGACCGGAGCGCGGCGGGCTTTCACCTCCATCAAGTTGCTCACAGTCTTTTCGTACAACCGGTCCCGCGGAGCCAGAACGACGACCGGCATATCTTTGTCGATGAGCGCGATGGGGCCATGCTTCATCTCGCCGGCCGCGTATCCTTCCGCATGGATGTATGAAATTTCTTTGAGCTTCAACGACCCTTCCAGCGCGATCGGATAGTTGATGCCGCGGCCAAGGAACAGGAAATTCCGCTTTTTGTAATAGCGCTTCGCGATGGCGACGATCTCCGCTTCGCGCCGCAAGACGCTCTCGACCAGCAGCGGCAAGCGCACGAGGCGATCGAGCCAGGCCTTGCCGTCGGCCGCTTTCATCACATTGCGGACGCGGGCCAGATGCAAGGCCATGAGATACAGCGCGGTCAATTGAGCCGTAAAGGCCTTCGTCGACGCCACGCCGATCTCGGGGCCGCAGTGGGTATAGAGCACACCGTCCGATTCCCGGGCCAACGTGCTGCCCACCACGTTCACGATCGAGACGACCCGGGCCCCCTTCTGCTTGGCCTCGCGCGCGGCCGCCAGGGTGTCGGCGGTTTCCCCGGACTGCGAGATGGTGATGAACAGGTCTTGCTTGGCGACCAGAGGATCGCGATAGCGAAACTCGCTGCCGATATCGACCTGCACCGGCGCCCGAACCATCTCTTCGAACAGGTACTTGCCGACAAGCCCCGCATGCCACGATGTCCCGCAGGCGACGATCCAGATCCGGTCCACGGCCGCGAAGTCCTTCGCAGTCAGTCCGATGTCGGGAAGATCCGCTTCACCGGTCTCATACGAGTATCGGCCGCGCATGGTATCGAGGATCGTCTGAGGCTGTTCATGTATTTCCTTGAGCATGAAATGAGGAAAGCCGCTCTTTTCCGCGTCCGCGGCATCCCAGGTAATCTTGCACGGCTTCCGGGTCGTCGGATTTCCATCCGAGTCGGTCATCGAAACGTCGGAAGCCGTGACGACCGCCACATCGCCTTCCTCGAGATACGTCACGTCCCGCGTATGCGCGAGCATGGCCATGACGTCCGAAGCGACAAACGAAGCCGTCTTGCTGCGGCCTACGACCAATGGGCAGCCCAAGCGGGCCGCGACCACTGTCCCGGGCTCGCGCTCGGAGATGACGGCGAGTGCATAGCTCCCGCGCAGCTCCTTCGTCGCCGCACGAACCGCGTCGGCCAGCCCCATGCCTTTCTGCATGTGTTTGTCGATCAGATGAGCGACGACTTCTGTGTCCGTATCCGAGTCGAAGGTGTAGCCTTCCCGTTCCAACTGCTGTTTGAGCGGCTGGTAATTCTCGATGATCCCGTTATGCACGAGCACACAGCTTTTGGATCGGTGCGGATGCGCGTTCTGCTCGGAGGGTTTGCCATGCGTCGCCCAGCGCGTGTGCCCGATGCCGCAGACGCCGCTGATCGCGTTTTCGCTCAGCGATTTTTGCAAGTTCGCCAGCTTTCCGACACTGCGCCGGACTTCAACTTTTTCGCCACGTAAGACCGCGACGCCGGCCGAGTCATAGCCTCGGTATTCGAGCTTGGCCAAGCCACTGAGGAGAATCGGCACGGCGTCCTGATGTCCAACGTACCCGACTATTCCACACATGGTTAGCCTCTGCCCCGTTTCTTTGATGGTCCGGTTTTTTTAGACGCCGCTTCCGGCGTTCCAACGTCCGCCGACTCGCGTGGCGATCGAGAGGTGGCGCTCAGGCGATGCGCCGCCGGGACTCCGTGTCCTTGGCCTTTCACATCCGCCTGTAATGCCCGTCTCCGCGCGGCCCATCCCTCCCGATTCACTTGCGGCACACGGGCGATCACAAGGGCATCCGGTGATACGTCTTTCGTCACGGTCGTACCCGCCGCGATGATGGCGCGGGCGCCGATGGTGACCGGTGCGACCAGTTGCGTGTCGCTCCCGATGAAGACGCTGTCTCCTATGATCGTTTCAAATTTTCGCGCTCCGTCGTAGTTGCAGGTAATGGTACCGGCGCCGATGTTCACGTCCCGTCCGATTTTCGCATCGCCGAGGTAGCTCAGATGATTGGCCTTTGCCCCCTCGCCCAGGTCCGCCTTCTTCATCTCGACGAAGTTGCCGACCTTCGCTTTCTTCCGAATGACGACTCCAGGCCGGAGATGGACAAAAGGCCCGACTGTCGCCCCATCTTCGATACGGGCGTCCCGAAGCACGCAATGATCGAGAATCTCCACGTGATTGCCGATGACGCAATCGGTGATCCGCGTGCCGGCCCGGACAATGCAGTCCTCGCCCAGAGCCGTGTCGCCTTCCAGGGCCACGTTGGGAAAGAGAGTGGAATCCCGTCCAATCCTGACGCCGGCATCGATCCATGTGGAAGACGGATCGATCATCGTCACGCCGCTCTCCAGCCAGCGATCGCGAATGTTCCGTCGGATGACGTGCTCCGCTTCGGCAAGCTGAGAGCGGGTGTTCACCCCCAAGCCTTCATCCGGATTGTCGAGCACGAGCGCCGCGACGTGGCGGCCCTGCGCGGCGGCGATGTCGATAATATCCGTCAGGTAATATTCGCCCTGGGCATTACTCGGCTCCAATCGGTCCAGCGCGGCAAACAAAAAATTCCCGTCCACGACATACGTGCCTACATTGATCTCACGGATCGCGGCCTCCTCCGGACTCGCATCTCGGTCCTCCACGATGCGGGCCACCGCCCCCCCAGCCGAGGATCGTACGACCCGACCATATCCGGCCGCATCGGACAGCACCGCCGTGAGAATCGTGACCGTAGCCTTTTGCTCCTCGTGCGTCCTCAAGAGAGACCGCACCGTGCATTCGCGCAAGAGTGGCGTATCTCCGTTGAGGATCAAATACGCCCTCGGAGCCGGGTGCTCGCCGGCGGAAAACTCCGGACGGCTCTGAAGGACGGCATGGCCAGTTCCCAGTTGCTGTCGCTGTTCGACAATGGTCACGACACCCCCGCTCTCGCGTTCCAATGTCGCGGTTTGGACGACCTCGCGGACTCGATCTGCTTGATGGCCAACCACGACCGCAACGCGGTGAGTCGCGAGGCGGAGCGCCAATCGCACGCTGTACAGGACCATGGGCTGGCCGGCGACGGGATGGAGGACTTTCGCCTGCTTGGACCGCATGCGCTTGCCCAGTCCCGCTGCCATGACGACGACAGCCAGTCCGGGGATCTTCTCTGCCTGCCCGAAGTCCGCCGACTCGCAGGCTTCAGAGACCTTTTCGCTGCGACTCATCCGATTGGTACTCCCGTCTCAGGCTGTTTCACCGTCCCCCATTTCGCTTCCGCCGACATGGCGGCAGCGAGCGAGGGAACAGGAGAATACAGCCCGCCGGAGACAATCAGCTTCATGGCCTCTTCAACGCCGATATCGACTGACGTCACTTCGCGTTCCGGCACGAGGAGGAAATATCCGGATGTCGGATTGGGCGATGTGGGCACGTAGACGTGAATCAGCGATTCCTGAACGAGATCTTGCATCTCGCCTTTCGTGATGCCCGTCACAAAGGCTAGGCAATAATGTCCGTTCTTCGGAAACTGGATGAGGACGACACGATTGTAGGAACCCCGTTCCGAGAACGAAAGAATATCCATCATGGACTTGAGCGTTGAGTAAATTCCCCTTACGAGCGGCACGCGGTTCAACCAGTCTTCCCATATCTTGACGATTTGCCTGCCCATGAAGTTTGCGGCAAACAATCCCGTCATGAAGACCAAGAGTACCAATGCCACGATGCCCAGTCCCGGGACGTAATGGCCGGGCACCAACTGGACGAGAAGGTCTCCTAAGATTCCGTCCACCGCGACGAAGAGCGTCTTCAAAATCAGGATCGTACCCCAGATGGGGGTAATTACGAGAAGACCTGTCAGAAAGTAGCGTTTTAGCGAGGCTTTCAGCATCATGCCGTGCCGGTTGAGGTAGGGCTCCATCATACAGATGTTGGCAAAGCCGTCGCAAGCCTTTTCTTGCTATTTTCAATAACTTGGAATACCATCCCGCCCGCTTTTCCCCACCGGAGACCTCGATGCCGATGAGAGCGGGAAAGAGGAAACACGACGGCCTGTTTATAACCTTTGAAGGGCCCGAAGGCAGTGGGAAAACTACGCAGATCCGGCGGCTGAGACAGGTGCTGATCAGAGCCGGTTATTCCGTGCTTCACACGAGAGAACCGGGAGGGACCAAAGTTGCCGAAGCGATCCGGGGGGTCCTGCTGTCTCCGCTGACCGAACCCATGACTGCTGAGGCGGAGGCGCTGCTCATCCTCGCGGCCCGCTGTCAGCACGTTCGGCACGTCATTCGGCCGGCACTGGGACGAGGCGAGATCGTCCTCTGCGACCGCTTCTCCGACTCGACGTTTGCGTACCAAGGATTCGGCCGAGGATTGAATATGACGTGGCTGGAGACAGCGAATCGCGTGGCGACGGCAGACCTGAGCCCCGACCTGACCTTGCTGTTCGATCTTCCGGCTTCCGCCGGGTTGGCCCGACGCCGAAGCGATCGTGGAGAACAGAACCGTCTCGATCGCGAATCCGTGCGATTCCATGACGCCGTCCGTCGAGGATTTCTGAGCCTCGCCAAGCGTGCTCCGCGACGCATCAGGGTAATCGACGCCTCGCGGTCTGTCCAAGAGGTTGCTGCCGAAGTCGAAGCGATTGTGTTACGCTTTGCCTCACGCTGCCGGAGGACTTGATCGCATGCCGTTTCGCGACATCGTGGGACATGCCGGTACCCTTGCTGCCTTGCAGACGGCCATCGCGAACCGCCGTCTGGCCCATGCGTATCTGTTCCATGGTGAGACAGCCATCGGCAAACGACTGACTGCTGTTCGCTTCGCCCAGGCGCTTACCTGTGACCATGGTGCAGCGGAGGCGTGGGCGGATGCGTGCGGCGTCTGCAGATCCTGCCGGCAGATTGAAACCAGAACGCATCCCGACTTTTTTCTCATTGAACCGGACGAGGAGCAGGCAACGCCGCAGATCAAGATCGAGCAAATCCGCGACATCGAGCATCACATGGTGTACCGCCCGCTGATGAGCGAACGGAAGATCTGCTTAATCGATGAGACGGACCGCATGACGATCGGCGCCGCCAATGCGCTGCTCAAGACCCTGGAAGAACCGCCAGATCACAGCCTGTTTCTCCTCATCTCCAGCCGGCCCGCGTCGCTTCCAGCGACCGTCCGGTCTCGTTGTCAAGCCATTCGCTTCACCACGCCGGCTCGAACGCAAGTGGAAGCAGCGCTAATTATGAAGCGCGAGATGCCGCCGGCCGATGCCCGCCTGCTTGCCATGGTTACGGAAGGCCGGATCGGCGAAGCGCTGACCGCCGATCCCAGGGAGATCCGCGAGAGCCAGCGGGAGGTCCTCGAACTGGTGGCTCCGCAACGACTGCACTCAATATCCGAGGTTCTCACTGCGGCGGAAGTGACGGCGAAGGCCGATCGAGGCCCACACATGCTCTCCTGGCTGGCTCGATGGATCAGAGACCTCATCCTGCTGGTGATAGCGCATGACCCCGACCAGATAGTCTTTACCGATCATCTTCCCGCCATGGAACACTATGCCAGAGGGGCCGACATCGACGCGCTCATCGGGATCCTGAGCGACATCGAACGGACCGAACGGCAGGCGACGAGGCATTTCAATCTCCAGTTGGCGCTCGAGAATATTCTGTTCAGAGTTCGTGACGCGGTGCCCCCGCCGACCGGGCAACCTGTGTAGCTTTCCCCGGATCATCCTGTTATCTTTTCTCTTCAATTCCTATGGATACCCGGACCACCTTTTACGTCACGACGCCGATCTACTACGTCAATGACGTCCCGCACATCGGCCACGCCTACACCACCGTGGCGGCTGATGTCTTGGCGCGTTACTGGCGACTGCGGGGGCGAGATGTATGGTTCCTCACCGGGCTTGACGAGCATGGGCAAAAAGTGCAGCAGGCCGCGGCGAAGGCTGGCGTGGACCCTCAGCTCCATTGCGACAACTTGGCCCCCCGATTTCAAGCGCTGTGGACGCGTCTCGAGATCTCCAACGATGCGTTCATCAGAACCACCGAGCCCCAACACAAGACCGTGGTTCAACGGTACCTTCAAGTATTGTTCGATAATAATCTGATCTATAAGGACACGTACACCGGATGGTACTGTACGTTTGACGAACGATTCTGGACCGAAAAAGACGTCGAACAGGGGCTCTGTCCTGACTGCCGGCGGCCGGTCGAGCGGCTCAGCGAGCATAATTATTTTTTCAGGATGGGTCAGTATCAAGACCAGCTGATTCACTACATCAATCAGCACGAGGAGTTCATACGCCCTGATTCGCGCAGGAACGAAGTCTTGGGGTTCCTCAACACCCAAAAGCTTGGCGATCTCTCCATCTCCAGACCGAAATCGCGCTTGTCCTGGGGAGTCGAGCTGCCCTTCGACAAGGACTACGTCGCCTATGTCTGGTTCGATGCGCTCGTCAACTATCTCTCTGCCCTGGAGTACAAGCTTCCCGCGCCATCGGTCCAGCGATATTGGCCCGCCTCACTCCATCTTGTCGGAAAAGACATTTTGACGACGCACGCGGTGTATTGGTCCACCATGCTGATGGCCCTGGATCTTCCGCTGCCTCACACCATTTTTGCCCACGGCTGGTGGACGGTGGACGGAGAAAAGATGTCGAAGAGCCGAGGCAACGTCGTGGATCCCAATACCGTGATCGACGAATTCGGCGCCGATGCCTTCCGCTATTTTTTACTGCGCGAAGTGCCGTTCGGGCAGGACGGAGACTTTTCCAAGGCCGCCATGGTCTCGACGAGCAACAGCGATCTCGCCAACGGTCTCGGCAATCTCCTCAGCAGGACGCTGACGATGGTTGAGCGGTTTTCAGGAGGAACGATCCCTCAAGTCGGTGCACCGGCGCTGGAGGCGCTCGAAGAGCGGATCGCCACGATGGCGCGAGCGCTGCCCACGGAGATGACGCGCGGAGTCGAATCACTCGCATTTCGCGACAACCTTCTCCGGCTCAGGGAGTTGGTGGCGCTGTGCGATGAATACATCGACAAGTCGGCGCCCTGGAACTTGGCCAGACAGGCGGTCGACCATCCTCGGCTCCAGACAGTCCTGAATACGGTCGCCCGAGCCTTACGCCTGCTGTCCGTCTTCTACTACCCGTTCATGCCGAAGATTGCTCAGCGGGTGGTGCAGCAACTTGGGATCCCAGTCGATTTTTCCCGTCCGGTCCCTGAGAGCACCTATGCATGGGACGCTCCCCTCGGGAATGTGAAAATCAATAAGGGTCCGGCACTCTTCCCTCGCATCGAACCGACAAGACAAGGAGTGAAACCCGTGAGCGAGTCGCCCGCATCGTCCCAGCCCGGCACGGCCCCGGCTGCCATGCCCGTCGCCTCCACCTCTCCGCCGCCGTCCGCCGCACCGACGCACATCACGATCGACGAGTTCGCCAAGATCCAGCTCAAGACCGCCAAAGTCCTCAGCGCCGAACGGGTACCCAAGTCGGAGAAACTGCTCAAACTCCACGTGTCGATCGGCACGGAAGAACGCCAGATCGTCGCCGGCATCGGAAAGAAATACGAGCCCGACACGTTGGTGGGAAAAACGATCGTGATCGTCGCCAATCTCAAACCCGCCAAGCTGATGGGCATTGAATCGCAAGGCATGGTCCTCGCCGCCGGGGACAGCGAGGTCCGTGGGCTCGTGACCATCCTCGAGGAAGTCGAACCCGGCACGAAAGTCAAATGACTCGGCCGTTTCTCTCGCTCGCCCTCATGGTCTTGATGTTTGCACCCCTGCCCGGTCATGCCGTTCCCGCTGAAGACGAGCCGCCTCCCGATCCCCATCTCAACGACCCGAAACCGACCACGATCCTCGTTCGGGTGGTGGCGCATGGCGCCATGGTGCTGGGTCGGGAGGTCGGCGGAGCTCGCGTGACAATCACGGATGCCGACACGAAACAGATCCTCGCGACGGGGATTCAACAGGGGGAAGCCGGCGATCAGAATCAAATCATGCGGACTCCCCATATCATGGAGGAACCGATCTACAGTTCCCGTCCGTCCGCGGCGTTCACGACTACATTGGAATTGCGCAAGCCGACGTTGGTCGAGATCACCGCTGAAGGTCCGTTGGCGTATCCCGCTTCCCTCCAAAAAGTGAGCAAGACAGTGTTGTTGATTCCGGGACAAGACCTGATTAACGACGGCATCGTCCTGCGCCTCTCGGGCTACCTGGTGCAGATCGAACGGCCGAAACCAGGCGAGACGTTGATCGCAAAGGACGATGTGACGCTCCGGGCCTCGATCCGGACGTTGTCCGGCTCGTTGGTTCGCCCGCACGGCGACTGGGATTCACGGAAGATGACGATTTACGGCGAAGTGCTGATCGGCGACCGCATCATCGAGCGGCTGCAAATGTTCTATGCCGGGGAAGGCGCGAGCTTTGAGGCGCCGTTCTTCGTTCCGCCGTCCAAAGAGGCGCCCGACGGCATCACGCTCCGCGTCATCGCCGCTGATCTCTCGTCGGGAAATTCCGGAGTGGCAACCGCCAACTATACGGTCCTGAGCGAGCGGCTGCCTTCCAAACCGCACTGACCCACTCTCCCACGCGTCCGCCCGCCCTTGCGCCAAGACTTGCCGCGCTGCGGCCGCCGTGCGAAACTGGCTCCATGACCGCACTTTCCTCCTACGAGCACATGCAATGGCGCCTGCGGCTCGCCCTGGCCATCAATGCCATGATCATCGCGGCCGAATTCCTCGGCGGGTGGTGGTTGAACAGCATGGGGCTGATGAGCGACGCG
>DASTSI010000198.1:0-14441 GCA_035760745.1 Nitrospira sp.
GACGGCGGCGTCCATGCCCTCTTCACGATCACGGGCCGCAGCGACGCGCCGGGCTGTCACCTGTCGCAGCCGGACTTTCGCACCGCGGTGGCCGGACGCAACGTCGTCTTCCGCATTCCGACGCCGGTCTTCGGCGCGGGCCTGATCGAAGCGATCGACGACGATGCACTCCTGGCCAACATGCAGGCCAACAGCTCGACCAAACAGTCGCTGGGCATCATCGGCCGCGCCAATCGCACGAGCGGGCGCCCCAATACCAGCGGGAACGACGGCACGATCACGCGGTTCGGCTGGAAGGCGCAGAACAAGTCGCTCGAAATCTTCTCGGGCGAGGCCTATAACGTCGAGCAGGGCGTGACCAACGAGATGTTTCCGCAAGAGCGGGACGAGACTCCCTCGTGCTATTTCAACCCCACGCCGGAAAGCGTGATGAACTTTCTGGCGGCCGATCCGATCGAAGCGCCGAGCGATGCGGCCCAATTCGCCATCTTCATGCGGCTGCTGGCCGCTCCCGCCCCCGCGCCCGATACGGACACCATCGTCCGCGGCCGGAAGCTGTTCTCGGACGTCGGCTGCGCGCTGTGCCACACGCCCACCTTGCACACGGGAAAATCTTCCATCCCGGCGCTGAGCAACAAAGAGGCCAATCTCTACTCCGATCTGCTCGTGCACAACATGGGTACGGGGCTGGCCGACGACGTGAGCCAGGGCGGCGCGTCGGGTGATGAGTTCCGGACGGCCCCGCTATGGGGGCTGGGGAAGCGGATCTTCTTCCTGCACGACGGCCGGACGAAAGATCTGCTGCAGGCGATTCAGGCGCACGCGAGCGGCGGGAACGGTCACTATCCCCCGTCGGAGGCGAACCTGGTCGTCGCCAATTTCAATCGATTGACCGAGATAGACAAACAGCACGTGCTGAACTTTCTGCGCGCGCTCTGATCGGCCATGGGACAGCCATCGCGTACACCACGACGCTTTCGGAAGGCCGCAATCCCGAGTCTGCGCGACTCGGGGCTGCGGCTCGTGGGACAGGCGGACTGGGTGCTGGCCTTCGATGGCGCGGTCGCCGACGTCTCCGTCCGGTTCGACAAACGCTTTCCGATGCCGACGCGGGCGAGCGTCACTCGTCCACGATCTCGCGATAGCGCTCGATGACGGACACAGTGCCGGCTTGCCGGGCGATGCGTTCCCACGCATCGCCCGCGCCGACTTCTCCTTCCTGGAGGACGGCCAGATACCACCCGCAGCGGCCGCTCGCGTGAAATCGCTTCGGCATGTCGGCGCGTCCGAATCGGATGCCGAGCTTGTAGCAGGGGAGGCGCGGCTGCGTGACTTCCACGACCGCGCCGCCGATTCGAAAGCGATCGCCGATGTGCACGGACCGCTCATCCAGGCCCTCGGTCGTGAAGTTCTCGCCGAAGCTGCCGTACGGCAAGTCGATGCCGGGTAGTTCCGCCCGCCAGATCGGGTAATGCTCGGACGGATAGACGTACACGGCCTTGTCCAGTCCGCCGTGCACGGTCAGGTCGGCCTGCTCGTCGCCGTCCAGATTCAACTGCCGCAGCATCACGCGGCCGGTCACCGGCTCCTTCCAAATCCCCGTGGTTACGGCCATGCCGCGCCACCGTACGCTCCGCGGGCGGCCCACTTGCACGGATAGGAGCTTCATCACGTCCCCCTCTGATTCATCGGGCAACTCGAGAACGCTCAGGACCTCGGCCTGCTTGTTCATATGACTGCGTCGCGCTGTGGCTCGACAACACCTGGGTCAGGAAACGGCGCATCCGATCGGCGATCTCGACGCTGTGCGTTTCGAGCGCGAAATGTCCGGTCTCCAGGAGTTCGACCTGCGCCGTCGGGTTGTCGCGCTGATAGGCCTGGGCCCCAGCCGGGAGGAAAAACGGATCGTTCCGACCCCAGACGGCAAGTGTCGGCGGCCGGTGGGTCCGAAAATACTCCTGGAATGTCGGGTACAGCTTGACGTTGCTGGCATAGTCGAGGAACAGATCCAACTGGATTTCGTCGTTGCCGGGGCGGGCCAATAAGGCGGAGTCCAAGGTGTACGATTCGGGAGCGACGCGGGACTCGTCAGCGCCATGCGTGTACGTCCATGTGACGGATTCAGGGCTGAGATGGGCCTTGAGCGCTGCCCGGTTCTCAGCCGTCGGCGATTGCCAGTAGGTTCGGATCGGGTTCCAGCCCGTGCTCAATCCTTCTTCATAAGCGTTCCCGTTCTGCGAGACGATGGCCGTGATCCGTTCAGGGTGCCGGATCGCCAGCCGCAGCCCGACCGGCGCGCCGTAGTCAAACATGTAGAGCGCGTATCGAGTCAGGCCGATCGCATCCGTGAACGCGTCCATCACGTCGGCCAATCGGTCGAAGGTATAGGCAAACCGGGACCGGTCGGGTGCCTCGGAGAAGCCAAATCCGGGAAGATCGGGTGCGACGACGTGGAAGTGAGGCGACAGCAGCGGAATCAAACCGCGGAACATGTGCGAGGATGAGGGGAAGCCATGCAGGAGCAGGACGGCCGGGTCGGTGGGGGCTCCGGCCTCTCGATAAAAGATCTTGAGCCCCTCGACGCTCTGGGTCCGATACTGGGTGCCGTGATGAGGAATCATAGGCGCTCCTTTCATTGGGACGGACGCGGCGCGCGGCCGCGCGTGACATAACCATCTAAACTCGTATTTGACGGTTATACACTCCGTGAGCTAACCTGTCAAGTGTGATTTAGATGGTCAGTCTTTTCATCGAGGTATGAGCAGCGTCAGGCCATGAACGCGCAGAATCCCCCCACCGCGTTTCTGTTCGTCGGCAATCACCCCTGTCTGGACTTCGTGAATACGCAGCTGGTGACGGGCGGCCAGCCGGTCGAGACCCTGGCCTCCTATTCTGATGTGGTCCGCTGGCTGGTGGAGGCGAAGCTCCTGACCGGCGACGCCGCGAAGCGGTACGTCGGGCGTGGGATTGGACCGGAGCAGGAGGCACGGATTCTGGAACGGGCACGAGCCTTTCGCGCCACGCTGCGCGACATGGTGGAACGGATTGCGTCAGGCAAACCGGTGCCCCAGGCGGCGCTGGACGCGATCAACGGGATGTTGCGTCACCGGCTCGGCTGTCCGGTGGTGCTCCGCGGGAAGGACGGGTTTGAGCGGGGCGTTGAACCGGCGTCTCACGACCCGGCCCAGGTGCTGGGACTGCTCGCCGAAGCGGCGGCCGATCTCTTGTGCCGGTGTGATCTGTCCCTGATCAAGCCATGCCAGAACCCGGCCTGCGTGCTGTTCTTCTACGACACGTCGAAGAACCATACGCGCCAATGGTGCAGCATGAACCTCTGCGGCAATCGAAGCAAAGTCGCCGCGCATTATCGTCGGCACCGCAGACGGAAGTCGTGAGCTTCACGTCCCGCGGCCTCAGCTGGTCACCGACACCGCGGGGATGGCCGCATCGACCAGCTTCCAGATTTCTTCGTATCGATCGGCCATGCGTAGGCTGATATCCGACTCCGGGAGGTACAGGTTGCGATCCACCTCCGCCGCGACCATCTGGCTCATGGCCTCGTAGGCGTAGATCATCGTGCTCGTCGTTTCATCGGTCTTGTTCATCGTGCCGGTGGTGTGCTGCGCCGCTCGGAATTGAAACGCCGCCTGCCTGGCTTCGACGATGTCCCCGAACAGTTCCATCAGCATCATGGAATCGCTGGCGTGGCCGGCCTTCCGCGCCGCCCGTATCTCCTGGACCCGTTCCTTGAGGCCGGCATAGTCGGCGAGCAACCGCACGAGTTGCCCGCCGTCTCCCGCGGCCGCCGGACGGGATGGGACTATCAGAAACACGACCAGAGCGATGAGCGTGGCAACCAGTTTCATGGGACACCTCGCTTCCTTGCCTTCACTCTATCACCGCGCAAGGACCATACGCCCTACGGAAATTGTCCGGCGCACGGCGCCAAGGGCCGTCTCGAAACTGCCACGAGCCCGGGTGACGGCTAGGTCGTTTGCTGGCGGCGGAAGAACCAGACCCTGGGGTAGGGAGGAAGCTCGTAGAGGCGGGTTTCCCCCGTCGCAGGAAGGGACGGGCTGGAGAGCAACGGTTGGTCGTGCAGGGTGGGCCAGGCGCGGAGTTCCTCGCGGACCACCTGATCCGGCTCCATGATACGCGACCAGACGAGGTGGCGTTGGATGTGGGGCGACTCGAGGCCGAACCGCCATGTCCCGACATAGGTGACACCATTGGCCAAGACGTCGAAGTGGAGCCCCAACTGACTGGCCTCTTGAAACGCGCCTTCATTGAAGATGATGCGATCGAGCGCGTAGCTCCCCGCCTCGAGCGGCACCAAGAACCAGCCGTCCGCCCGATCCACCGTGATCCGAACGCGGCGTCCGGTCTCCGCCTGCGTGACTTCAAAGAACCGCAGCTCCGGGAGGTTCCATCGCGATGTGGGCCCGAGGAGCACGGTCTGCACATGGCCCACGGCGAGCGGATGGTTCTGCGGCACCGTGTCCGGCAGTGCGGGCAGGCGCGTCACGCAACTCGCGAGGCTCACCCACAGTCCCAGCAGCAAGGGCACTGCGGCAACCGGGCGCTTCAGCCTCTTCGCCGCGCCGTGCCGTTTCGGCTGACGTTTAACGAAGCTCTCCGTGATCATTCAGACCAATGGCCGATGAGACCATGTTGACCTTCTTGAGATGGTCCTTCAGAATCGGCAGCGTGGCGGCTGCCCATTGCTTCACGTCGTGGTTGCTCAGCACCTGCCTGCTCTTCGAACTCTTTGATGTCTTTCTCATCCTCCGGGGTGGATGGCAACTTGACATCCGCCGGACGACGAGGCCTGCCCCTGCCGCGACACACTAGGCCGCCTGGGCGTTCCGGCTGCAAGCGAAGTGCCTTTGCCTGACGTTGTCGATCCAAGCCATTTGTCCATTATGGAAACAGGAACAGAGACGGTGTTGGGGGTAGAGTACTTACCCGCTGAGGAAACCTGTCCGGGGAGGACAGGCCGTCTCGGATCGCGCGGGCTATTCAAAGAGGAGAGGCGTGGCGGGGTGACTCAATTGCGCAGCGGGTCCTTGTCGAGCTCGCATTGATCGATGAAGGTACGAGCGATGAATAACGCCGAGCCTTCCGCTTCTTCACGGGAAAAGTACGTGGTGCCTGGAGAGCCGTCGATCTCGGTCCTGCCAGACCTTCTGATCACGTAGTCGCAGGCCCACATGTAGCCTTCCAGGCGCGGCATCAGAGTGATGATGCGGCCTCGATAACGGTAGTTCGACCGCATCTTCTGCCGGCGGTCGTGCTGTGGCCGTTTCCGATCCATGAGCGCGCGTGATCGACGAGTGCCTGTGATCGAAACATGCGGAAATTAGGGCGGCATTAATTCCCGCTTAAAAGATGCTTACGCACTGCGCGCCGGCCGCCACCTCCCTCCTGTGCCGTGCGGCGCCGCGCGGGAGCACGGCCGCATGCGGGACCGTTGGCCCTTCGCGACTGTGGGGACCGTTCCGCTGTTGGCTTGCCCCTCCCATCCGTGCAAGAATCCGATGTTGCCGGAACGGAGGATCATCATGGATGAAAAGGTTGTGACCGCCGTCTCTACGTCGTTGGCCCTGATGCAGATCCAAGTCAATGCGTTGTTGCTCATGCTCGAGCGCCAACACCCGACCGTGCCGTTCCGGGAGGAGTTTCAGCGGCTGATTCGCGAGGGCGTGGAAGCCGTCGGCATGGAAACCATGGAAAGCATCAAGCAGAGAATTTTGGACGGCATTCTTCAGCAGGAGCGCGGGGAGGGGAACGGAAACGGGAAACATGAGGAGGGGCGACCGTGAGGTGTTGTCGGCGGCTGATGGTCATGGCGGCGCTCAGCGGCCTGCTGGCCGGCTGTGCGGGCGAGGTGGTGAAACCGGTCGGGCTCGATGTGGCGCTCCGCGGCGTCGAGGAGGATATGAAGGCGGCGGCCGGCGTGAGCCTGTACGATCTCCTCGGTGGGGACGCGGTTCAGGAGGAGGAGTTCAAGCGGACGATCCGTCACGAGCAATGCTTCTACCGCAAAGCGAATCCGCTCGTCCCCGTGATCAACAAGGATTTCACGCTGACGCTTCAGGGCACGTTCACGGGACAAGGCCGATTTCTGGTGTTCGGCGTGCCCGTGCCGACGGGAGGCATCGAGGTCAGTTCGGCGCGGGCGCTCCAGCAGACGCTCTCGCTTCCCGTCAATTTTACGTCGATCTCGTCCTTGCCCGACGTGTATCTCCAGCAGAAGGCCGCGTACGTGAAAGATTTCCCGGACGCGGAGAAAGCCAAGTATCTGGAAGAATCGCTGAAGGATCGGGACGTCATTCGGGCCAAAGTGAAGGAATTGATGGCCGCCTATTCCGAGGAGCGGTGCCGGAATGCGGCCGGCAGGGAGACGGGCCGATAGTTCGGTGTCAGGGCTGCGGCCGGCGAACCGCGCGTTCGCGGATCGCGGCATACAACTCTTCAACCACCGCCTCCTTGTTCAGCAAGAGGGATCCGCCGGCCGTCAAGAGATCGGCCTTGCTGTTCGCGTCCGCGTTCACGGATAGCCCGATCACGGTCGTCTCCGGATACGACTGCTTGATTCGCCTCGTCGCTTCGATGCCGTCGATCTTGGGCATATTGATGTCCATGACGACGACATGCGGACGAAGCCGCCCGACTGCCGTGATCGCCTCTTCCCCGTTGCACGCTTCACCGACGACCGCGACCTCGGGATAATTCTCCATGAGTGCACGCAAGCCCTGGCGTACCATCCCATGATCATCCACTACGATGATGCGGATGCGGTGCGCATGGCCCTCAGGCTCGGCGGCCGCCTGCGGAGGCGGCTCCGGGCGCTTGTATTCGGTGACCGGCTGTCCCGGCCCCGCACGCGCCGCGCGGCTTGCAACCGGCAACGTGAGTGTCGCGCTCATGCCCCTGCCCGGCGCCGAATCCACGTCGAAGGCGCCGCCCATCGCGCGCATCCGTTCCCCGATACTGAACAGACCGAATTTCGACGAGATGCCTCCACTCGCCGACTCCTCGCCGCTCATCGCCAGCGCCGGATCGAAGCCCTTCCCTTCATCGCGCACTTCAATGCGCAAGAGCCCCTGATCGTGCGTCATGGAGATGGAGGCCTGGCCTGTCCCCGCATGCTTGGATGAGTTGATGAGCAGCTCACGCACGCACTGGAAGAGCAGCACGGCCTGATCTTCGGCGACCTGGACCTGCTCTCCGCTGAGGATGCGAACGTCCACGGAGAGGTCGTGTTTCTTCATATAGTCCGCCAGCCAGGTCAGTGCAGCGGGCAGCCCATGATCGCGAATCACGGGAGGACTCAGTTCCGCCACCAGCGTGCGGGTATATTTGAGCGCATCGGACAGCAACTCGTCGGTTTCCCGGATGGCCTTGGCGCAGGAGGGGACGGGGTCGGCGAATCGCTTTCCGTGCCCTAATTTCAATTTGCAGAGGACCAGCAACTGCTGCAGGTGATCGTGCAGCTCCGTCGCCAGACGTTTCCGTTCCCGCTGTTCGGTGAGGTTGAGCTCCGTGGCCAGCGCACGCAGCCGCTGCTCCGACTGCACGAGATTCCGCGTGCGGTCCTGCACCAAGGATTCGAGATCCGTGGCAAAGGCCCGGAGTCGCGTTTCACTCTCCTGCAAGGCCTCTTGCGTCGCGACCAAGTCCTGAATGTCCGGGCTGCTCCCGACATGCCCGAGAAAGTCGCCGCCCGGAGAAAATCGCGGGGCGCCATAGGCTGCGATCCAACGCCACTCGCCATCGGCGCGTCTGAGGCGGCATTTGGCATAAAAGGGCGTCCGTTGGCGGACGCATTTAGCAAACTCTGCCACGAATGCGTCGACATCCTGAGGATGAACAAGCCTCATCCAGCGGCCGCCGCGAACGTCGTCTTCGGTCACGCCAAGATAGATCCGGCCCGTCTCGTTCATGAACTCGATTTCCCCCGTCGCATCCGTCACCCAGATCATCACCGGCGAGATATCGGCCATGGTGCGAAACCGCGCTTCTGTTTCGCGTAATCCGTCCTCGACATATCGGCGCTGCACCGAGGCGGCGAGGACGTTCGCCACGCCCTGAAGAAACGCGACGTCGTCTTCGGTGAAGTGACGCGGCGTGATACTGTGGGCGCCGAGCACGCCCCACGGGCTGTGCCCGGATCCCCAGATGATACAGCTCATGCCGCTGACCACGCCGTGCTCGCGGAGCAGGGCCGGCGCTTTGAAGCGGGTTTCGGTCCGTAGGTCCGAGACAATCACCGGGTGATTCGTGCGCAGCGTGTACCCGGCCTGCGAGTGGTCTGTGGCCGGTACGAGCGCTTTTCCAATCAGTCCCGGGCGCCACCCCACGCCGCTCCGGAGCAGCAAATGCCGGCGCTCGGGCAAGACCTCGAGGACGGTGCACAACTCGACTTGCAGGGTTCGCGCGACGGCGTCCACGGCGTGGTTGAAAATCAGCTGAATGTCGGTTTCTTCCAGCGCAGCGAGACCCAAGGCGACCAGCTCTTGTTGCTGCTGCGCCCGCAGCCGCAACATGGCCTCCGATGCACGCAGTGCCGCTTCCTGCTCACGCAAGGCATTCGCGGTCTCGCGTCGCAGACGCGACAATTCGAGATGAGCCTGCACTCTGGCCAACAATTCGCGCGCGCCGAACGGCTTCACGAGATAGTCGTCGGCTCCGGCAATCAACCCTTCCACGCGGGATTCCTCTCCGGCTCTGGCGGAGAGCAGAATGACCGGCACTTCTCGAGTCCGCTGATCGGCCCGAAGCTGGCGCAACAATTCGAACACATCGATGCCCGGCATCATGACATCCGCCAGGATCAGGTCCGGTGTCGCGTCTTGCGCCGCGCGTCGGGCGGCCCGACCATCCGGGACGGCCTCCACGTCGTAACCGGCCAACAGCTTTTTGAGGTATTCGCGCATGTCCGCGTTATCGTCCGCGACGAGAATCCGCCCGTTTCGAAACGGCGCTTCCACGTGCGGCGCCGTGTGCGTGCTGTGCTGCTCATCGAGGAGAGGTCCGGGCATGGCTCCGCCAGGGTGTCCCGGGCTCGGCTCTTGCCCATCAGGCAGCCAGCGCAAGGCTTCCTGCAGGAAGGCATCCGAGCGCAGCCCCGTGGACGGGAGCGTCGAAGACCCGTCGATGCGGTCGGCAGGGAGATGCGCGCGACCCAACGGGATCGTGATGAAGAACGTACTGCCCATACCGGGCGAGCTTTCCACGCCGACCCGCCCTCCATGCAATTTGACCAACTCGTCCACCAGTGCGAGACCGATGCCGCTGCCTTCGTATGACCGGCCGCGCGCGCCTTTCACGCGGTAAAACCGTTCGAACAAGCGGGGGATGGCATCCGCGGGGATTCCCGTCCCTGTATCACGAACCGCCAGCTCGACTTCCGAGCCCATCTTACGCAAGGACACCTCGATCTCTCCCTCGAGCGTGAACTTGAATGCGTTGGAGAGCAGGTTCAGCAGGATCTTCTCCCACATGTCCCTGTCGACGTAGACGGGCTCCGAGAGGGGATGGCAATTGACGATCAGGCGCATGCCGGCTCGTTCGATCATGGAGCGGAAGACGCTGGCCAGATCCGCCGTCAGCGCGGCAAGATCGGTCGGCTGATACGAGGCCTGCATACGACCGGCTTCCATGCGGGAAAAATCGAGAAGCGTGTTGACCAATTTCAACAGCCGCAGCGAATTCCGGTGCGCCAATTCCACAGCGGGTCGCGTGTCCGACGAGGAAGCGGCGGCGGCCAATGCGTCTTGGAGCGGCCCGATCATCAAGGTCAGCGGCGTTCGGAATTCATGGCTGATATTGGTCAAGAACGCGGTCTTGGCGCGGTCGAGTTCGGCCAGCGCCTCCGCACGCCGCCGTTCCTCTTCATGGGCCCGGGCATTTGCCAGACCCGTGGCGATGTGGTTCGCGAGGAGACCGAAGAACCCGCGATAGTCGTCATCCAGCGGCCGACGGGGAGAGACGCCCGCCGCGAGGAAGCCGCCGGCCATCTCGAGGCCCGCGGTCCCGAGCGGAAGCACGAGCGCGGTATGGACCGGCTCCGGCCACGCGCCGCAGGACAGGGTACTGAAGCGTTCAACCAGGCCGGGAACTTCCTGGGGCTGGTTGGAGCGCATCACCGTGGTGAACGGCCAAGAGCCTTGCTCGGCATCCGAGACGTCGAGTCGCACCGTGACGGGGATCGGAAGATCCGTCCCCTCTTTGAACCCGGACGACGCGACAAGGCGGACCTGCTTGCCGTTCGGCTCCAACGAATAGATCAGGGCGAACGGGACGTCTTGTGTGTTCTCGGACAAGATCTGCGCGGCGGCTCGACACGCGTCCTGTACGGAGCGCCTCTCCATGCTCGTCGACATGGAGAGGTCGCGAAGGGTCCGCAGGCGGCGCTCGCTGACGACCCGACGGGTCGTATCGCTCACGATGCAGAAGAGGCCGCCGACCGCGCCGGTTTCATCACGGATCGGATCGTAGGAGATGTCAAAAAATGTTTCCTCGAGGAATCCATACCGCTGCATGAAGAACGGATAATCACTCGCCCATAGGGCTTCCCCGGTGGTCAGGACGCCTTCGAACAGCTCTCTCAGGCCGACATCCCACAGTTCACTCCAGACTTCCCGAACAGGCCGACCAAGCGCCCGGGGATGCTTCGTGCCAAGGACGGGGCGATAGGCGTCGTTGTAGAACGTGATGAGGTCGGGCCCCCAAAACAGCGCGATCTGTGCACGGGACGGCAAGAGGATGCTGATCGCGCTGCGGAGGCTCTGCGGCCAACGGTCGACGGGACCGAGTGAGGATTGCGACCAGGGAAAGTCGCGCATCCGTCGGCCCATTTCGCCTCCGCCGAGGAGGAAATGAATTCGTTGCTGTCTGGACAGGCTCATGCCGGGCATGGTCGTCGTCTTTCCGGAGGGATTGTTGAGGAGTAGGCTGTGAGCAACGTCAATGACAGGTCAATGAATGCTGGAGTATTGTTGACGCAGCCGCGAGACCGAAACTGGGGCATGCCCTAGCCGCGACCCGGTGAGCCGGACGGGTCAATTCGGCCCCGCACGCCTGAGTTAGCGGAGTTCGATTGACGCCGCTCCGCTGATCGTGTATGGTGAGCCCATCTCGATCGTAGTAGTCCGGCGGCGAGATGATGAACCATACGGACTTCGCGATCGCATCGCGGCCAGGTCCTGTTTGGAGCGGACTCTCCTCTTTCTGATTCTGCCTCCCCTCGGTGCTCTGATCCCCGTCACCATGCGATCAAACTGAAAGGATAGTGTCGTGCACACGACTGTTCACACAAGTTTTCACGCCCTCGGTCTGTCCGAGGTCCTGCTGCGGAGCCTGTCCAAAGCGGGTTTTGTCCACCCCACGCCCATTCAGGCTGAGGCGATTCCCCACGCGCTCCGAGGCCGCGACGTGCTGGGTTGCGCGCAGACCGGCACCGGCAAGACGGCGGCGTTCGTCGTTCCGTTGATCGAACGGCTGGCTGCGAGCCCCAAGCGCCATCCGCGCGGCTTGATTCTCGCGCCGACACGCGAACTGGCCATGCAGATCCAAGAGACGATCGACCGGCTCGGCCGGGAAATGAAGATCTTCGCCGCCACGCTGGTCGGCGGGGCCGACATGCCGGCCCAGGTCCGCGCGCTGCGGCAGCAGCCCGACATTCTGGTCGCGACGCCGGGACGCTTGCTCGACCACATGTGGAACGGCACCGTCAATCTGGGGCTGATGGAGATCCTGGTGCTGGACGAAGCGGATCGCATGCTCGACATGGGTTTTGCCCCGCAGATCAACCAGATTCTCGATGCCCTGCCCGAGGAACGGCAGACGCTGCTGTTCTCCGCGACGCTCCCGGCCGACCTGACGCGTCTCATCGAGGCGAACGTGCACGACCCGGTCCGGGTCATGGTGGCGCGGCCGGCCACGACGGCGGACGGCGTGACCCAGGCGCTGCACCATACGACGCATGACGAGAAGAAAGACCTGTTGATCTCGCTGATCGGAGCCGAGCAGGAGACGGTGCTCGTCTTTACGGGGACGAAGCACCGCGCTGACCGCCTCGGGCGGCTCTTGGGCAATGCGGGGCATAAAGTGGCGGTGCTTCACGGCGACCGGTCGCTGTCGCAGCGGCGTGCCGCGTTGGAAGGGTTCAAGCGCGGAGTCTATCGGGTGCTCGTGGCGACCGACATCGCCGCCCGCGGCCTCGACGTCGCGAACATCGGTCACGTGGTGAACTACGATCTGCCGCGCTGCGCGGAGGACTACGTCCACCGGATCGGCCGGACGGCGCGAATGAAGCGCACCGGCCGGGCGACCAGCTTCGTGACCGCGGAAGACCGGCCGCAGCTCGCGGCGATCGAGCGATTGCTTGGTCAACGGGTCCCCATTGCCGCGGGGAGCGCGCTTCCGGCCGAAGATTCCCGACGGCCAAGTCCGCGGCCGCAGCACTTCGCCGGCCACCACCGGCCACGGCCCGGCGTTCGCCCGCGAGGCCATGGACCTGCGCGACGCGAAGGAGAACGGTCCGCCTCATTGTAAAATAGCGGCGCGGACATGACGGGGACGCCCCTTTCCGAGCGTCCCGTGTCGACGCCGATCCTCCACGTCAGGCGCGACTTGCCGCTCGCATCGAACCGGGATTGCCGACGGCACGCGTCGGGCAATTCCCGCGAGGCGTCCCCACCACTTCTGCACGTCCTCCGTCGAACTCGCGTTTCTCACTGTGCTAGGTTCAGCGGGAACCGAGAGCGAGGTGTGGCATGACCGCCGAGTTGACGGGCGATCCGTTCGTAAGCCGCTATCATCGCACGCGGACCATCGCGACCGGTCTGCTGCTATCGATGGCCGGCCTCTTTGTCGCGGCGCTGGTATGGGAGCCGATCCATCCGCTTTTTACCTGGCTCCGGGCCTTTGCCGAGGCGGCCATGGTCGGCGCGCTTGCCGATTGGTACGCCGTCACCGCGCTGTTTCGGCAACCGCTGGGTCTGCCGGTCCCGCACACGGAAATCATCCCCCGAAACAAGGCCCGGATCGCATCGAGGCTCGGCAGCTTGACCCAGCGCCAGCTTCTCACTCCCGAGGCGATCGCGAAACTTGTGCAATCCTGGCGCATTCCGGACGAGATCACCGGGGTGCTGCTCGATCCGGAGCGCCGAGGGCGGGTGAGCAAGGAAGCGACGCGCCTGCTCGCCCGCATGCTGGAGGCGTCCGAAGATGCGGCCATGCGGCAGTTCACCCGCGACCTCGCGGCGAGGATGGTCCGCGGGCTCTCGATGGCGCCGCTGCTCGGACAGCTCCTGTCGAGCTTTCTTCAGAGCGCGCAACGAGACCGGCTGCTGAACGATGCCTTGGACCTTGTGCACGAGTCGATGGCACAGCATCGCGCACAGTTGGCCGGCCTCCTTGCCGACAAGCTGCCCTGGGCCGGTCTCTTGAACCTGGTCCGGCTCGACGAGAAAATCGCGGGCAAAGTCGTGGACTGGTGCTGTTCGCTGCTCCGCGACATGCGGAACAATCCGGACGATCCGGCGCGGCGGCAGCTGATCGAGCGGTTGGAGGCGGCGGCGGAGTGGCTCCTGCATTCCGATGCCGCCTTGCGCCGTGAGGCGGCGCTCAAGGAGCAGCTGTTGACCTATGACGCCTTGCTCCTCTTCCTCGAGGATGCCTGGCAGGGTTTGAAAGAGTGGTTGCTCGCGGACTTGGCGCAAGAGAAGTCGGAGACCGGCGCCTATCTCGATGCGGCGTTGGCCGGCCTCGGGGAAATCCTGCGCACCGATCGCGAGTTCGTCGCCATGTTTCAGCGGGGCCTGCAGGAGGTCGTCATCGATCTTGCGACCCGGCATCGAGACCGCATCGGAGAACTCGTCACGGCAACGGTCCGTGATTGGTCGGTCGTCCACATGGTGGACACGATCGAGCGGGAAGTGGGCACGGATCTGCAATTCATTCGGATCAACGGCGCGCTGGTGGGAGGGCTGGTGGGACTGCTGCTCCACGGCGCGGCGCTGCTGATCGGCAGACTCTGAAGCGCGGCGAAGCGGACCCGGTTAGTCCGATGCGCTCCCGACGAAATGCAGCGACTTTTCCCCGGTGAGGTTCTGCGGCTGCACGATGTAGTGCCCCATCATGGTCGGGCTCCAGATCGCCTTGGCGACCTCGGTGTTTCCTCCAGTCACGACCCAGGCGAGCCCGCCAACGACGCCTCCGCTCAGCGCGTACACGACTTTCGCCGCTCCATAGGGCACGGTCGCCAACCAGCTGGCCGCCTGCAGTCCCGCCCCTCCAACGGTTCCCGAGTCATCAGCCAGGGCGCTCTGCGCTCCCAGTGAGCAGCACAGGGCGGCGGCCATCATCACCATTCTCGCGCGCAGGCGCCACATCGAGGCACGGTTGTCGTCTGTCATCTTGGTCCCTCCTTC
>DASTSI010000199.1:0-11770 GCA_035760745.1 Nitrospira sp.
GGCTATGGCAGCTACATGTA
This sequence comes from Nitrospira sp., assembly GCA_035760745.1. Taxonomy (GTDB): domain Bacteria; phylum Nitrospirota; class Nitrospiria; order Nitrospirales; family Nitrospiraceae; genus Nitrospira_C. The sequence continues at coordinate 21 of DASTSI010000199.1, forward strand.
CACGGAAATGGAGATCCTCGACGCGTTGCCTGAGAACGTCCTTGCGCTCGATCACTTGGGCGTGTTGCTTGCCATCCGGTGGCCCGAGAGAGCTGACGGATACGATACAGGCCTACGAACAAACGTGAATCTCTTTCGGCATGTGTTCGCCTTTTTGAGCGAAAGCACCGACATTTTAAAGACAAACGTGCCGGATAATGGATATATTGTGAAGTGGGGCCCGAAGCCGATCGTCAAGCAAGCGATTCGCGACGGACGGTTCATGGAGCGCTTGATCGAGGTGCGGCAATAGATAAAGGCAAACGAATTACGATGAAGCGTGAGACACGTCAACGGTTTAGTTTGATTTTATCCGATCCCGCTGTCTCCGCCTTCAACGTCTCCCGCATATGATCGAGCGCCGCCCTGTTTGCCTCCGGGTCCACGGAGATGACGCAATCGGAAGGCACGATGACCGCGAATTCCCGCGGTGTAGAGCACGCAGTTGTTGCCCGCGATACCGGTGAGGATGAGCCGGCGAACCTCAAGAAACTTCAAGAGGACTTCCAGCGGCGTCGCGAAAAATCCCGAGTGCTTCGGTTTCAGGACCGTCTTCGTCCGGTCGTAACAATCGTGCGATCGCTTTTCCTCGGCAATTTTCCTCCAAACACCGAGCCACCAGCCTCCGAAAATCCGATCGCCCTGCCGAAGTTGTCATTGACGTAGATGACCGGGAGTCCGGCGCGGTTCACCCGTTGCTTCACGTCGAGGATGTTCCGAGCGGTATCTTCAATAGCCGGGAACAATGCCTCTGCGCTGTCACCCGAACTCGTTGATCATATCGATGATGAGCAGGCAGGTGCGGTCAGGCATCCGGCTGCCCGGCACAGCTAGGCGGCCTCCGCTTCCAGGAAGGCCCGGAGGCGGGCCAGGTCCTCGACGAAGCCCCGGTATTCCTCATGGCGCTGCCTGTCTTCGTGGTATCGCAGGATGGCGGAGGGATGGATCGTGACGAACACGGTCTTCGCCATGGCGGTGGCCCACGGCTTCCCTCTCATCTCGTTCACGCGGACGCTCCTGCCAAAGACCGACTGGGCCGCCGTCGCGCCAAGACAGACGACGACCTGAGGTTCAATCACCCGCAGTTCGGCTTCCAACCACGGACGACAGGCCGCGACCTCGGCGGAGGAAGGTTTTTTGTGCTTCCGCCGCTTGCCCTGCGGTTCCCATTTGAAATGCTTTACGGCATTGGTGACATAGGCGTCCTGTCGTGCAATGCCCGCCTCGGCCAGCGCCTTGTCCAGAAGTTTTCCCGCCGGGCCGACGAAAGGATGTCCGGCCCGGTCTTCCTGGTCACCAGGCTGCTCGCCGACGAAGAGAATCTTCGCGTGAGGCGCGCCTTCTCCGAAGACCGTTTGCGTCGCGTGTTTGTAGAGGTCGCACCCGGTGCAGGCCAAGGCGGCCTTGCGTAGGCTGGGGATGCTCAGGTGAGGCGGAATGAAGGACTGGGCGGATCGGGCCACAGGGCGTCCCATGTCTCACCATACCATGTTTCGCGATGCGGCCGAGAATCGGCCCCCGCCGTGCCGTGGAGCGGCGTCAGATCGATGGCGGTGAGCGTCGTCACGCCGAATTCCTGCTCGACCAAGCCGCGAACGATGTACGGTCGGCTGGAGGAGAGCAGATGGCAGCAGCGCCGGTACACGTCGGGAAAGAGCGTCGCGTCGTACAGCGCGGTCAGATCTTCCAGCGTGATGAATTCCATCGCCTGGCCATCCTTCGTCTCGACCGGTTTTTCCGTGATGAGCCAGCCTACCATGGTGATCCGGCGTCCGACGAATCGATGCATCTCTGATGCGGGCACCGGCTGCAGCCGTTCGATGGCGTCGCGGTAGAGCGTCAACGGATGGCGGCTGGCCAGAAAACCGAACGACTCGATCTCGTGAGCTCGTTTTTGCGAGACGGAATACTCCTCGGGCACCGGCAAGGCGTCCGAGGTCCGATCGCGTCCTGCGTAGAGCCGCCACAGTAATCCGGGTTTCGTCAGCTCGCCGGCGATGGAGTCGCAGCAGCCGGCGCGGATCAGCGTTCTGGCGTGCGACGGATCCGGACCGACGCGTCGGAGAAAATCGTGAAACGACCGGTACGGTCCGCCTTTCGTCCGTTCTTCGACGATCTTGGTCCCGAGCTCCTTCGGGAGAGTCTTCACCTGCATGAGCCCCATCTGCAGGCGCTCGCCTTCGCCGCGATATGCCCAATCGCTCGCATTCACGTCGGGAGGGAGAATCGCCAATCCCATCCGCCGCGCCTCGGACAGATACGCAAAGGTCGAATAAAACCCGCCCTCGTTGCTGATGACCGCCGCCATGAATTCCGCCGGGTAATGAGCCCGAAGATAGGCCGATTTGAACGACACCTGCGCGTAACTGGCCGAATGCGGCTTGCAAAAACTGTAGCCGGCGAAGCTCATGATCATCGTCCAAATCTTGTCGATCGTCTCCGGCGCCGCGCCGCTCCTCGCCGCGCCGCGGCAGAACTGATGATAGTAATCTCGCAGTTGCCGCTGCTTGTGTTTCTTGCTGATGACTTTCCGCAGTTGATCGGCGTCATCCAGGGAAAAGCCGGCGAGCGCCATCGCAACTTTCGTGACGTCCTCCTGGTACACCATGATGCCGTGGGTCTCTTCCAGGATCGATTCCAGCACCGGGTGCAGGGGGTCATGAGGTTCCCCGTGCGCGCGCCGGACGAATTCGTTCACGAACGTGATCGCCGCGGGCCTGACGAGCGAGGAGACGATCACGAGATACTCGAACACGTCCGCCGCAGCGAGACGATCCGGAGGCATGCCGGTCCACAGCTTTCTGAGCAGGAGCCTGGTCGCGGGAGATTCGACGTAGAAACAGCCGATCGTGTCGCCGCGCCGGATGAGATCCTGCGTCGCGAGATCGTGCAAGGGGTCCCAACTGGCGTACTCGATCTCGCGGCCCGTGTACCGAGCGATGGCGGCCAAGGCATCGCGGATGACGGCGAGCGAGCGGTTGCCGAGCAGATCGATTTTGACAAGACCGGCTTCTTCCGTTTGCTCCTTCTCCCACTGGATCACCGGCAGTCCCTTGGCCGTGAATTCGACCGGCACGTAACGGCGGATCTCGTCCGGCACGATCACGACGCCGCCGCAGTGCAGGGAAAGATGACGGAAATGGTTTTGGGCTTGGAGGGCGCCGGCCAGGATCGCCGGCCAGGGGGGGCTGAGCCGCAGCGCCTGCGTCATGCGATGCAGCCATTGGTCCGCCGTCGGAGGGGCGGCGAACGTGAGCAAGTCTTTCTGTCGCGCGAGGCGGGCGGAGGCGGAGGAAATATCCGCAGCCGGCATCCCGTACACTTTGGCCGTTTCGCGGATTGCGGCGCGGAAGCCAAGGCTGTTCTGATTCGCCACCATCGCAGCCTGCCGGTCGCCGTATCGGCGGAACACCCACTCGAGAATCGGATCGCGTTCGTCCCAAGGAAAATCGATGTCGATATCCGGCGGATCTTTCCGGCCGGGATTGAGAAAGCGCTCGAAGAACAGATGATGCGCGAGCGGGTCCACGTGGGTGATGTGGAGGCAGTAGGAAACGATCGAGGCTGCGACCGATCCGCGGCCGCACGTACGGGGCGCCTGACGGACGATCTCCTCCACCACCAGAAAGTAATGCGCGAAGCGTTTCTGCCGGATGACGGCCAATTCCTTGTCGATGCGTTCTCGGATTTCAGCGGACAAGGACCCGTAACGGGCCCGCGCACCCTCATAGGTTTTCTCTTCGAGCAGGGCAAAGGCCTCCTCATCGGGCAAGCGACGGAAGGCGGGGAAAATCGTCTCGCCGAAGCGCCAGTCGCTGTGGCAGGCTTCGGCGATCCGGACGGTGTTGTCCAACGCTTCCGGGACATGGGGCATCAACGCGGCCATCCGAGAAGAAGGCATGAACCATTGGGTCGGGGCGCAGCAGGCCTGTTCCGGAAGCCGTGACAGCGTCGTGTTGAGCGCGATGGCACGCAGCAGCCGGTGTGTGGCGAAGTCCTGCGCCCGGATAAAATGCACCCGGTTGGTGGCGACGGGCGGGAGTCCGGTTCGGCGGCTGAAGCCCAGCGCCCGATGCATGGAAGGTCCCGGTGTGAGCTCGACATAGAGATCCTGCCGGGATTCTTTCATCCAGGCGGAGAGGGCGGCTTCGTCATCCGTCACGGTGATCAGCCCGCCGCGATGGCGGGCGACGGCGGAGCAAAAATCGAACGACGGGTTGCCGTGCCGTTCAGACAGGAGACGACAGAGATGAGCGTATCCCTCCGGTGTTTTGGCGAGCAAGACGGCCCGATGGTCGTCGGTCGTCAGTTCCGCGCCGAGAATCGGCCGGACGCCCTCCTGTTTCGCTTGATCGATAAATCTCACGGCTCCGTACAAGCCATTTGTGTCGGTCAGCGCCAGGGCCGGCATGCCTTCGCGCCGTGCCGAGACACAGAGCGCTTCCACCGAGGGAACGCCGCGCATCGGGGAATAGTCGGAATGGACATGCAGATGCACGAACGGGGGCGCGGTCATCGTCGTGTCTTTCCCCAGGACAGAGCCTGCTCGCCGAATTTGGCTCGAATCCTATCCAACGCCAGGGAGAGCCGGTGTGATGCCGGAACAGCCGGTTCCGGCTCGCCGAAGAGCGACAGTTGTTCGGCAGGCGGTTCCAATCGCGCCGCCGTGAGCGTCATACGCGTGAGACGGACCCGACGGCGGAAGCAGCGGGAAAATAGGCGGGTGAGTGCAGGTTCGAGATCGGCCTCCCAATAGCTGCCGCGCGGGAAGCTCTGTCGCGCCGTCTGTTCGACATGATCGCTGTGGCGGACGGTGAGCGAGAGACATCGACAGACACGCCGTTGCTGTCGGAGTGTGGCACAGAGCCGCTCCAGCGCTCGGTACAGCCGTCCCAGCAGGAGGTGATCGTCTACCTCGGGGGGCTCGACCGGGATCGAATGTTCGATCACCGGTTGCGCGGTCTGAGGCCGGACGGGAGAGGGGTCGATCCCCAGGGCCCAATCGTGCAGAAGCCCGGCCGCCGTGCCGAAGGCAGCTTCCAGGTGTGTCAATGAAATGGACGCGATCGCGCCGAGCGTGCGGAGGTTCAAATCCTCCAGTCGTTGCAGGACCCGTGACGTGTGAGCGCGATGGAGACCCGGAAGCAGTATGGCGGGCAACGGAGCCAAAAACGGCTGTTCCGAGCCGGGGTGGATCGAGAGAAGTTGCGGGGGGCGCTCGAGCGTCGTCGCAGCCAACTGCGACACGAGTTTAGTGCCGGCCAGTCCGATGGCGCAGTCCCAGCCTTGCCGGCTGGTGAGCTCCCGTCCGATGCGGGCCGCCGTATCGATGGGGGGGCCGAACAGTTGTGTCGTCCCGGTCACGTCGAGAAACAACGAGCCGGGGCGGATCGATTCCCAGGCCGGAGCCAAGGCAAGAATCTGGTGCTGAAGTTCCCGGTGTGCGGCCCGCACCCGTGAGGGGTTGGGAGGAATGACCCGTAAAGCCGAACAGAGTTGCCGCGCGGCTTCCACCGGCATGCCGGGCTGAAGTCCTTCGCACGACGCTTCGTAAGAAATCTCTCGGAGTACGGCGCGCGGTGTATGAACCGGCGCGACCGCTACGGGTCGATTGCGCAGCGAGCGATCACCGGCGCGCGCGATGGCGATCTCGAACGAAGGAATCTGAAGACAGACAATGTGCCGATCCATGGCGCCATGCTGATGTATCCAATGGTTACAAATAAAGGAGTCTCTGTCAATGCCGGAAAAGTCCTTATGTTGAACATGCGTTCAACCCACCGGGAACGTCGTCATCGGTCTCTCCCGCCCTTGCGGCACGCGTCATCACTCAAACCGGTATCCGAGAGGCCTCGAAGAGACGTCCCACGAAAAGGCGTGACGGGACGCGATAGTCGGTGCGAATGTCTTCCGGTCTGCCTCTCCCAATTGACAGCACTTTTCCGCTTGTGTTAGCTTCCCCCTCTTCGCACTGCTGACCAAGGGTGCGCCTACACCTCGCTCCCATCATGGTATGGGGGCCTTTGTCCAGGAGGATGCCCGCATGGAGCTCTACGAGTCTCTGTTTATCATTCGTCCGTCCATTACCGACGAAGAAACGAACGCACTCATCGAAAAAATGAAGGCGGTCGCCCAGAAGACGGGTGCGCAGTTCATCAAGGCGGAAAATTGGGGTCGCAAGAAACTGGCTTATGAAGTCCGGCGCGAGCGAAAGGGCACGTACGTCTACTTTTATTTCAAAGCCCCGAACCATACGGTTGGCGAGCTGGAACGAGCCTATAGGCTGGAGGACAATATCATCAAGTTTTTGACCGTCCACCTGGAGAAAGAGCTGGTACCGCGCCGGTCCGCCGAGGCGGCGTCGGAGGAATTAGCCGGTGGCCGGGTTTAACAAAGTCATTCTGCTGGGGAATCTGACGCGGAATCCGGAGTTGCGCTATACCCCGAACGGGACCCCGGTCGCGACTCTCGGTTTGGCGGTCAGCCGCCGCTATAAGCAAGGGGCTGACCTCAAAGAAGAGGTCTGCTTCGTTGACGTCGTGGTGTTCGGCAAGCAGGCCGAACATTGCGGACAGTATCTCGGCAAAGGCCACGGCGTGATCGTCGAGGGCCGGTTGCAGCAGCGGCGCTGGGAAACCGAAGACGGCCAGAAACGCAGCAAACACGAGGTCGTGGCGCAGACGGTGACGTTCATGCCGAAGCGGGAGGGCTCCCAGACCGCCGACGTGGCATCCCATGACGAACCGGGATACGACTACGAGGAACCCCAGTAGATCAACGCGCAGCGCGTTCTTGTTATGATAACTGAGATCGTGAAGGAGAGACGCCATGGAACGTGAACGAAGCGGAGGCGGCGGGCGGGGCGACGGCGGCGGACGGTTCTTTCAACGCCGCAGACCCTGCCGGTTCTGCCTTGAAAAGGGTTCGATCGACTTCAAGGACGTCGGGTTACTCAGGAATTTTCTGACCGAGCGCGGCCGAATCGTCCCCCGGAGAATTTCCGGCAATTGCCTCGGTCACCAACGAGAGTTGACGACCGCGGTGAAGCGGGCGCGCCATATCGCGTTGATCAGCTTTGCCGAAGAACGGTAGCGCCGCGGTCGAGGGGATATGCAGCCAGGTGCGACCATGGAGTTGCTGACGCCGCTGGTAGCGGACATCGTAGCCGAGGGGCTGTCGTTGGTCGGCGAAGTGTCGGCCGAGGCACTCGGACTGTCCGAGTCGGATGCCGTGATCCACGGTCCCTTGTCGGTGAGCCTGGACCTGACCAAGGCGGACGACATGGTTGCTGTCAGCGGTGTCCTGGAAGGCACCGTGGTGAGGCAGTGCGTGCGCTGTTTGAACGAATACGACGATCCATTAGCCTTCTCGGTTCACGCGGCGTTTGCCCGGGAACCGAAGGAGCCGAGGAAAGAGTCACGAATCGGAGGTCGTCCATCGAGGAACCTCGAAGGACGCAAGGGACGTCCGTCGGGAACCAAAACGGAAGCCGAGGCACTGGAAGACGACGAACAAGACGATCGCTACTATTATCAGGGCGACCACGTTGACTTGGCTCCGATGCTCCGCGAGCACGTCATCTTGGCGGCGCCCATGCAGCCGCTCTGCCGCGAAGAGTGCGCGGGGCTGTGCTCCCGCTGCGGGAAAGACCTCAACGAAGGGCCGTGCCAGTGCCCGCCCGAACCTCAGTCGTCAAGGATCCGTGTGATCAGGACCATGAGATAGTTTCTCGGCGGCGGGCGCATCGTGCGGTCCGTCCCGTGCCGGGAGTGAAGAGGAGAATCCATGCCGAATCCGAAACATAAACATTCGCGAGCCCGGCGGGACAAGCGGCGCACGCAAAAGTTGCGCGTGACCCCGCCCGGTATGTCGGTCTGTCCGCAGTGCCACGAGCTCAAGCTGCCGCACTACACCTGTCTCAATTGCGGAACCTATAAGGGCAAGGCCGTTATTCAAGTTGAGGAAGTTTAGCGTCCTTCCGCGTACCGCTTCGAGGATTTTGGCTCTGCGGGGAGCGGCTGCCGACACCGTGATCACGGTGCCTGCACCGATGTGTTGCGCGGCCGACCCTTCTCCTCTACACTCCACCACTGGCCGTCCCGAGAAGCTGGTGCGTCGAGCTTTCATGCGTCCCGATCGTCGCCCCATATGACCGCCACGACGAGGATGAAAATTGCCCTCGATGCCATGGGGGGGGACCATGGTCCCGCTCCCTGCATCGAAGGCGCCCTCCAAGCCGCGCAGGAACTGAACATCGAGGTCATTTTGGTCGGCGATGAGAAAACATTGACCGACGAGTGCTACCGGCTGGGCTGCACCGATGCTCGCTTGTCCATCAAGCATGCCCCGCAGGTGGTCGAGATGCACGAGTCTCCGGCCGCTGTGGCGCGCAAGAAGCGCGACTCCTCCATTTGGATCGCGACTGAATTGGTGAAGAGCGGCGACGCCAGTGCCGTCGTGAGCCCCGGCAACACGGGAGCCAGCATGGTGGCGTCGTTCTTCCTCCTCGGCTTGGCGAAGGGCGTCGAGCGTCCGGCGATTGCGACGAGCCTCCCGACATTGAACGGCGAGGCGATCATGCTGGACGTCGGCGCGAACGTCGATTGTACCGCCCAACACTTGGTGCAATTTGCGATCATGGGCAACGAGTACGGGAAGCATCTCTTCAAGAAAGGCAATCCCCGGGTCGGTCTCCTCAGCATCGGCGAAGAGGACAGCAAGGGCAACGAAGTCACCAAGGAAGCGTTCAAGCTGCTGAAGAACAGCCCGCTCAACTTCGTCGGCAACGTCGAGGGGCGGGACGTGTATAGCGGTAACGCGGACGTCGTCGTCTGTGACGGTTTCATCGGCAACGTCGCGCTCAAGATCTCGGAGGGTGTGGCGGACACCATCAAGAGGCTGCTGCTCAAGGAGATATCGGGCTCGTTTCTCGGCCGCTTGGTCTATCCCTTCATTGCCGTCCCGCTGCGCAACCTCAAGCGGCGAATCGACTATGCGGAGTTCGGCGGAGCCCCGCTCCTGGGGGTGAACGGGATTACGATCATCTGCCATGGACGCTCCTCCGCCAAAGCGATCAAGAACGCCATCCGGCGCGCCAAGGGATTGGCCGAGAGTCATGTCGATGAACTGATCCAGCGCGACATCGAGGAAGGTTTGGCGCAAACGAAGCCGCCGCAGGAGTCCTCCGCGTGAGGGCGCGAATCGTCGGGACGGGGTCCTACGCGCCCGCGAAGACCTTGTCCAATACCGACCTCGAGCGGATGGTCGCGACCTCCGATCAATGGATCACGGAGCGGACCGGGATCAAAGAGCGCCGCCTCGCCGGTCCCGGCGAAGCCTGCTCGGACCTCGCCGTGAAGGCTGCTGAGCGGGCCTTGGCCGCTGCCGCCGTGCGCGCCGAGGATCTCGACCTCATCCTGCTGGCCACCTGTACCGGGGACTATCCCCTTCCGGCCACGGCCTGTCTCGTTCAACATCGGCTCGGAGCCACGCGTGCCGCTGCCTGCGACATTTCGGCAGCCTGCTGCGGCTTCGTCTACGCGTTGTCCGTTGCGGAGGCCTACATCAAAACCGGGATGCGGCGCGTGCTTGTCGTCGGGTCCGAGGTCATGTCGGCGATCACCGACTGGAGCGACCGCAATACCTGCATTCTATTTGGGGACGGAGCGGGGGCGGCCGTCTTGACCGCATCCGAGGGAGACCGTGGCATTCTCTCGACGCACCTTCGGTCGGACGGCGGGCTGTGGGACCTCAGTGCGGTGCCTGGCGGAGGCTCGCGTACGCCGCCTTCGGAAAAAGTGCTCGCGGAGAAGCTGAACTGCATCAAGATGAAGGGTAATGAGACGTTCAAAGTCGCCGTGCGCATGCTGGAAGAGATCGCGCGTGAAACGCTGACCGTCAATCGCGTCGACGTGGCCGACCTGGACCTCTACGTGCCGCATCAGGCCAATGTCCGTATTCTGAAAGCCGTCGCCGAACGCCTGCAGTTGCCGCCCACCAAAGTGATGTTGAACCTCGAACGCTATGGAAATACGTCAGCCGCTTCGATCCCCATCGCGCTCGACGAGGCTGTGCGGCAAGGCCGCATCAAGGACGGTTCCCTCATCATGCTGGGAGCTTTCGGCGCCGGGCTCACTTGGGCTTCGGCGCTGATCCGGTGGTAAGTCGTCGGAGCCGTCCCCCCAGCGGAAAAAGCAACTTTTCTATTTGACATTCCAGAGAATTTCGAAGATATCTACCCCCTTATGAATGCAGGAATCGGGTTCGTCTTTCCGGGCCAGGGATCGCAGTCCGTCGGAATGGGAAAGAGTCTCCGCGACGCATTCCCTTTCCTGCAGAAGATCTACGACGACGCTTCGGCGGTTCTCGGTTACGATGTCGCCTCCCTGTGTTTCGAAGGGCCGGCTGAACGGCTCAACTTGACCGAATATACGCAACCCGCCCTTCTGGTCAGCAGTATTGCCGCGCTTCGGGCCTTGGAACCGGCGGGCCTCAAGCCGGCGGCGGTGGCCGGCCATAGCCTGGGTGAATATTCCGCGCTCGTGGCGGCCGGAGGCCTCTCCTACATCGATGCCGTCCGGATCGTACAGAAACGCGGCCGGTACATGGGTGAAGCGGTGCCGCCGGGAACGGGACTCGTCGCTGCCCTGCTGGGACTGCCCGCCGAGGCGGTAAAGGACATCTGTCGAGAAGCCTCTTCAGCCGGCGTCGTTCAAGCGGCCAACTTCAACTCGCCGGGTCAGGTCGTGATTGCCGGAGAGAAGGGTGCGGTAGAACGGGCGATCGAGATCGCCAGAACGAAAGGCTGTAAGAAAGCGATTCCGTTACCGGTCAGCGTGCCGGTCCATACGCCGCTCATGCAGCAGGCGGCGGATCGTCTCGCTCGGGATCTGGCCGCAGTCCGATGGTCGGACCTCAGCGTGCCTCTGATCAACAATGCGGAGGCCAAGGCGCTCACACGTGCTGGCGATATTCAAGCATCACTGGTCCGCCAGCTTCCCTCTTCGGTCCTGTGGGAGGACTCCGTGAAGGCCATGGCGGCGTCGGGCGTGAAGACCTTCATCGAGGTGGGTCCCGGGACGGTGCTGACCGGCCTCATCAAACGGATCCTTCCCGAAGCTGCGACCTTGAACGTCAACGATCCGAAGTCCCTCGAAGCCACGCTGAACACCTTGTGTGCGAGGCGTGAGGCCTGAACGCTGAGCATCAGAAAAGGAATCTCGCATGTCATTACATGGAAGAGTGGCCATCGTGACGGGAGCGGCGCAGGGGATCGGACGGGCGATCGCAGCGTCACTCGCCCACGCGGGTGCCGACGTCGCCGTGGCCGATTTGGATCCCGGCCGGTCGCAGGAGACCGTCGCCGCCGTCGAGAAAGCGGGCCGGAAGGCGCTGAACGTGAAGGTCAACGTGGCCGATCCCAACGAGACTAAATCGATGGCCGAGCAGGTCGTCAACGCGTGGGGGAAGATCGACATCCTGGTGAACAACGCGGGGATCACGCGCGACGGTCTCCTGCTCCGCATGAAAGAGGAGGATTGGAATCTGGTGCTGCAGGTGAATCTGAACGGAACATTCAATTGCACGAAGGCGGTCTTGCAGCCGATGACCAAACAGCGCTATGGTCGCATCGTCAACATCGCATCCATCGTCGGCGTCATGGGCAACGTTGGGCAGGCCAACTATGCGGCGTCCAAGGCGGCCGTCATCGG
>DASTSI010000200.1:0-11456 GCA_035760745.1 Nitrospira sp.
CCCACCGCCGGTCCACGCAATGAAAAGCACCGTCAGCAACGTCAAGCTTGCGATTGAGATCGTGGTCCGCATGTTCTTTCTCCTGGGTTAGCGAGGAGTGGCATCCTGCTGTGTCGAAGGCCATTCCATCAGATGAAGCTAGGCTACGCCCAGCCCAGCGAGATAGAACTGGGCGATCCCCTATAGCGTGGAGGCTGTAGCCCAGCCTTCACGCTATAGGGTGATGCGCCGACCCGCGGCATTGCCGACGTCTTTCTCGCCCCATCCGTACCGGCCTCTCAGCCAATGCGGACCCGCCGCGTGATTTGGCCGTCGCTCTCCCAGTACGTGTGCTTCTTCGTGAGCAGCGGGTCATCGGCAGCCGGCTGGACGGTGCCGTCCCGGCCGATGGCCCGCGACGTGATGACTTGTTCGCCCGGCGCGGCATCCGTCCAGTCGAGGCGCCAGAAGTTCCATGCGTAGTCCTGCCCCGTGCCACGGGTGATCGTCGCCGGTCACCAGGGCCCTTCATCGATGCGGACCTTGATTCGGTCGATCGGTCCTCCCCAGGCCGCGCCCTCGATCTGATAGCGGCCGTTCCGTGAGACCACCCGCGCCGTGACGGATTTGAGCCCTGCCTGTCCGACGATTTTCTGCGCTCGATCGACCAGTTGACACGCATGGCGTCAGAGGATCGAAGCCAACGCGTCATTGATGCGGCGGCCTTGGGCCTCCGTGATCAAGCTGTGCAGGATTTTCAGGAACCGCGGTTGCTCGACTCCCGAGACGATGTATTGCCAACGGTAGGCCTTGAGGAACGCGGACTTGATCGTCGCCACCTCATCGGGTTGGAACGGGCGGCCGCACGCCTTGAGGAAATACTGGATGTCGGCTTCGGCCTGGACCTGCAGAATGTGGTCGACCGCGCCCACGAGCGCGATCAAGTCATCCACCGCCTGGTCCCGCTGGCCCGGCGTCAATGTGTCGTCCTCCCGGACCCATTCCAGCTCGTCCAAAATGGCGTGCTGCGATTCTTCGCGCCAGTGGTAGAGGAAGACATCCTTGAAGAGATCGGACAGCTGGGGATCGGGCGCAATACTGTGCTTGTAATGCGCTTGCGTGAAGAGCTCGATGTGGCACGTGATGGCGAGGACCGCCCAGGTCGATTTGCTCAGCACGGCGGAGGCCACGTCGTTCGGCTGCGGGACGAACGTGTACCCGGGCGGCATGCCGGCGGCGATCAAACGCTCGATGCGCCGGAACAGTTCCTGATGCTTGAGCTCTTCATCGCTGAAACGCACCAAGGCTTCCAGGGCGGTTTGGTCGCTCAGCCAGTACTCATGGCTGAGCTCGAGGACCTTGGCGTTGATGAAGCGCTCGACCAGGCCGAACACGTTGGCATAGGTGCGGCCCTGGATCTGGCTGATGTGCTGTTTGTCATCCTCGGTCAAGATGTCGAGGTGATGTACCCGCGACAGGCCGTCCGGGAGAAACTTCTTCGAAAAATCGAACTGCCGCCCTCGAATGACATCCTGGTCAATGTCCCAGCGGATGCGCTTGGAGCCCTCGATGCATTTCGCATAGCGGTCTGTGTGGATGTTGATGGTGGTCTGCAGCATGGTCTGTCCTCCAAGTGGGTTGATAAGAACGCGTGGCGGGAGGACAGGATTGCGGGGACCGTGCCACAGGCGAAGCGGAAGTGAACCGGCCGAAAACAACACGTTAAAGAGCGCGAGGGGTGCAGCCGGCATCGGAACTTTCAATGATTCACGAGATCTCATAAATGGATTCCCGAAATCTCATGACAGCTCCGGCCGGCGGAGCACATCAGGTAACGATCTCCTGCGAGCGCCTGATGGGCGCTACGCGTTGAGGTCGAGCACGACCTTGCCCTTGGCATGGCCGTGTTCAGCGAGATCGAAGGCCTGCTTGGCTTGGTCCAAGGGAAACGTTCCGGCAATGCGGATCTTCAGCCGCCCGCCATCCACCAGATCTCGCAATCGGTTGAGCACGTCGGTCGTGACGCGGGTGAATTGCGCGATGGCCGTCACTCCATGCTGTGTGGCGAGTTGTTCATCGGCTCCCAGCATGGACACCAAGGTGCCGCGGCGCTTGAGGACTTGAAAGGATTTCGCGGTCGTCTGGCCGCCCACGGTATCGAACACGGCGTCATACTTCTTGCCCGTGGTTTCGAACGATTGACTCTTGTAGTCGATCACCTCGTCGGCGCCCAACGAACGGGCATAGGCCAGATCGTCTCCGGTCGCCGTCGTGACCACATAGGCGCCGATCGCCTTCGCGAGCTGGATGGCCAGGCTGCCGATGCCGCCTCCACCGCCATGAATCAGAATCGTTTGGCCGCGTTGGAGCTTGAGGTGTCCTTCCAGCGCTTGGATGGCGCTCGCACCGACGAGCGGCAGCGCTCCCGCCTCGTGCGGCGTCGCCTTCTCCGGCGCGCGGGCCGCGTTCCCCGCTCCGGCGGCCGCATATTCGGCAAAGGATCCGGATCCTCCCGCTAACAGGCTCGCGTACCCATAGATCCGCTCGCCCACCGTGAAGTCGGAGTCGCCCGCGTTCGCCATCACGCCAACGAAGTCACCGCCCAAAGTTGCCGGCATCGTCAGGGGCACCTGGTCTTTCAAATAGCCCTGGCGGACTTTCCAATCGATGGGATTGATGCTCGCGGCCTGCACACGGACAAGGACCTGTCCTTTGCCGGGTACCGGCTGAGGGGCGTCCGCCACGATCTCGAGTACCTCCGATCCGCCATATTGCCGAATGCGTAACGCTTTCATGACATTCCTTCCTTGCCCCTGCGGGCATCTGGTGCAAATTGGGAGCCTAGCAGACACCAAGGGGATGTATGACTGGCTGGAGCCCTGGTAGATGGGTGCCAAAGCTTGGGTGGGGCGAGCCAAGCAGGTCGATGGCTTCAGGGGGGTTCTCGTATGATCGAACGGCGGCGCTCGAAGGCCCGGCTAGATCGCCTCTCCGAGGCGCCGTATCCACAGCCGCTCGAGAGGAGCGAGATCTCCCGCATCGGCGCTTCGTAACGCCGCGAGGTACTCCTGGCGCCCGTCGGGATCCGTGGGGGCCGTGTCGACCGGTGGAAGGGCGAGCTTGTAGAGCAGCGCAGTCAGCACAACTCGGCCGATGCGGCCGTTGAAATCTTTAAAGGGATGTATCCATTGAAAGCGCCAGTCCACCCAAGCAAGCAGTGCCGCAAGTTCCTGCAGCTTGTCGTCGGCCACATGCCGCAGCCGCTCGGTGAGGTCGTCGCAGAATGACCGCACGAAAGTTGGCACTTGGTAATACGGCGGGGGCTCGAGCGTACCGACGTTTACGTCGAGTGTTCGAAAGCGCCCTGCCCACTCGGGAAAGAGATGCCCGGCCAGTTCCCAATGTCTCTTGCACAGCCACTCGGGCGTGATCATGATCTCGTGGGGCGGGGTTTGGAAGAGCTGATCCAAAATCCCGGCGAGCGAAACCGCGAGCCGCTCCGACAACTCCGGATACGTCAGCGCTCCCTCAGCCGTCTCAAATTGCAGGTTGATCCAAGCCGGCCAGCGTCCTCACTCATGGTTTCGTCGGCCTAGGAGGATTTTCAGGCGAGTGACGGTAATCGGTTCACCTTCGAATGTCATGGATTGCGCCACCTGATCCAGCACGACGGCGAGATGAGCCGCGACGACCGTGTCCGGCGTGGGGTGTTGGGCGCGCCACTGGCGGAACTTGGTTTCCAAGGTATCCAGATCGATGGGATCATCGCCGGTGGCCGCCATGCGAGGTATTCTGGCACGGGGAAGAATTTCCGGCAATCCCGTTCGTTTAAGAGCGGTCGATCTTCCGGCTGGAACAGGGCGTCTGCAATGCGCCACGTCTTGACGCCGCGAGACCGATCGGCATCCGTGATGCAGACGTCGCGCGATTCCACGTCTAGGCTGCTCTTCATGCTTCGGACATTGCTTGCGGCACGACACGACGGTGCCCTGGGGCGAACTTCGGGCTTCGGACCGTGAGCACGGGGCAGTGTGCCTGTCTGAGCACGCCTTCGGCCGCGCTGCCGTATCGCAGGCGCGTCAGCCCGCGGCGTCCGTGAGTACCCATGACGATCAAATCGCAGCCCTGCTGCTCTGCGCAAGCTCGGATCGATTCGGACGGAATGCCCCCCAAAACCATGGAGGAGGCTGCCAAACCCCGCTCCTTCACCACTTGCGCAAGGCTGTCCAGTTGGGCCTCCCAGTGAGTCCGCTTCTCGGCCTCCTTTTCAATCCGGCCGAGCCCAAATTCCAAATCGTAGTAGATCGGTTCCAACACATGGAGCAGCGTCAGCTTCGCGCCGAAGCCATCGACGAGCTGAACGGCATACTCGAGTGCGTCAAGCGAGGGACTCGAAAAATCGACCGGGGCTAGGACGTGCCGGACGTGCGGCGGCACTGTGGCATCCTGTTTTGCCGTACTACGGCAGGCCCGGACCGTGAGCACGGGGCAGGGTGCCTGTTTGATGACACGCTCGGCGGTACTACCGAGCATGATGTCCTCGAGTCCGGTCCTCCCGTGAGTGCCGACCACGAGAAGATCAGCTTGCTGCTCCAGGACGGCCTGCACGATTTCCTGGCTGGGGATTCCATGCCGCACATGCCAGTTCACGTCAAGCTGTTCCCGTTGGACACGAGCTGCCAATTCTCCCAGAAGCCGTTCCGACTCCTTCCGGCGCAATTCCGTCAGCGGATCGGCGAAGGGCCTGTCGAACTCAAGCCCCGGGAGTGTCTCCACAACCGAGATGAAGTCCACATGAGCGGACCAGCCGAGAGCGAAATATATGCCGTACTCAACTGCCCGCTCGGCGCACTCGGAAAAATCCGTCGCGACGACGATTCGATTGATGAGCGGTTGCTTCACGTTTGCTCCTTCCTTTGTTGGGCTCGTCCGCTGCCCGGCCCGGTCCCATCTCGAGCGCATTGCGAACACCACGAGCGCCCCTAACTCCGCCGGGATTCCGACTCACTATGGGCGCGCTTGTTCAGTCGGGGATACACCTGCTTTTTCCAGGGCCATGAGCCGCCGTTGCAAGGGAACTATGTATCGGACGGTGTTGGCAATGGTCTTGTCGAGAGAAAAAACGGAAGCATCCGATTGTCCTGAGCGTGATGCGGACCAAGAATGCCCCGGGTAGACGCTGGATCTGTTTGCATGCGGGAAGAAAGGCAGCACTGGGGCTTGGTGTCGATTTTCGGGATCTCGTTCCGCTACAAGATAAAAGGTTGGCTGAAGGGAGTCAATCGAGGGAATGTCCGCAACGAAATCGAGTTTCCCCTTTGCGTGGAGAAATGCGACCTGATCGTGGGACGAACCTGCGGATGGCGACACGGGTTTCCGCTATATTCCCGTGGGAAACGTCCCAGGAGGTTCCGCATCTTCCCACCCCTGATCGAGGTCGAGCGGCTCTACCGCCTGAGTCATGTCAAAATGAAGCAACGCATCGAATTGCTCGGGCAGGATGGCGTAGAAATAGTGACTCAGCCTCTCGGTTTCCGGCAGGTAAATCACGCCGATCGCGCGCTCGAGACGCCATTCATGCAGCACGTCGAGCACCCGCGGGTCGTCCCATTGCACGAGGAAATTTGGACCGGCATTCTCGGCGATATCGTGAAAGAGCGCTTCGTAGCTGCCCGGTAAAGCCTCGCGAACTCGCTTTCGTTCCACCGGTCCATCCCATTCGCTCGCCGCCGTGACCGTACCGTGATAGGTGCTGAAACCGATCAACACGGCTTCTCGGCCATAGCGTTCACGAATGAGCTGGCCGACGTTGATCTCTCCTTGCTCCTTCATTTCGGTCGCACGGGCATCGCCCAAGTGAGAGTTGTGCGCCCATAGCACGAATTTCGGTTGTCGAAGGCGTCGGCTCAGATGCGTCCGAAGCGCCAGCAGCGTATCTGCCATGTGCTGATCGCGGACATTCCATGAAGAGATCCGGCCCTGGAACATGGTCCGGTAATATCGCTCTGCATTCTTGACCAACCGGGCATTCTGTTCGGCGTAGAACAACTCATCTTCAGCGATGAAGCCGTCGCGACGAAGGTATTCCTGCCTATGCCGTTGCAAATCGGAGAGTTGGGCGAGGACTTCTTCTTCGCAGCTCGGGCTGAGACCGAAGGCTGCCATGTACCCGTACCGTTGGGAATCCTCACCGACATGATCGAAGCAGGCATAACGTGAGCGGGCCCGATCTGCGGCCGCTGGATCTGTCTTTTGAAGATAGTCGAGCACCGCTCGCATGGAGGCATGGAGACTGTAGAGATCAAGCCCGTAAAAGCCCACTTTACCCACGGTCTGTTGCGCATCATTGTAGGTTCTCAGCCAGCGGATAAATTCCAAGACTTCCGTATTTCGCCACATCCAGGTGGGAAAGCGCTTGAAGTCGTCCAAGGCTTGCCGAGGAGAGGTATCGATGCTTCGTCCATTCACGTACCGGTGAACGCGGTAGGCATCAGGCCAATCCGCCTCGACCGCAACGGCCGTGAACCCTTTTTCGCTGATCAGCCGCTTGGTGATTTCAGCTCGCTCGCGATAAAACTCTTGTGTCCCATGGGAGGCTTCACCAAGCAGCACGAACTGAGCATCGCCAATACGGTGGAGGAGCTCATCGTGGTCATGTGTTGTCCCTTCCAGCCGATGAATGCCATCGCTTAAGGCGGTCGGAAACGTCGTCGGCATGTGCCTCCTGCGCTAGTAGGTGGTTGATGCCGGGATTCTCGTGAGCCTGCGGTCGATCGTCGTCTCAGCGTTGTCAGCTCCCGAAACTACGCCGGCCCCTTCGAGCTTCCGATCAGGCACCGGGCGTTGGAGAGAGGCAGCTGTCGGTCTTGTCGCAAACAGGGCGATGGCCGAATCGATGCCGATTGCGGTGCGAAGGGAAGGCCGCGGCATCCACTTCATTGCCGATAGCACGAGCGTCGGGGGGTCATTCCGTTGTGGATCGCTTGGCCGCGTTTCGATTCGCGCTCGTTGGATCGGGTACGGCTCGGAGAAGAGTTGCTTGATCGCTTGGATGAAGGGAACCAAATCCTGTGGTCCACGGCTGGTGATCAGATTTCCGTCGCGCACGACCGCCTTATCCAGCCAGGTGGCCCCGGCATTGACCATGTCGTCGCGGATGCCCGGCCAGGAAGTGAGCGTGCGTCCCTGTAGGCAATCCGCCGATGCCAAGAGCCACGGACCATGACAGAGAGACGCGATTGGCTTATGCCGCTCGTCGAACCATCGAACGAAGGCCCGGGCTGCGGCCGATTGGCGCAAGAGGTCGGGGTTGATACAGCCGCCTGGCACCAGCACTCCGTCGTAGTCGTTCGGATCTGCGCGACAGACCGTAACGTGGACATGCACGCGGCTGGCTGGTTCATGAAGATTCATACCCCGGATGCGGCCTCGCCGCAAAGACACGATATCCACCTTGGCGCCGGCGATGCGCAACGCCGCCACGGGGACGGTCAATTCGACCTTTTCAAATCCATCGGCGACAAGCACCGCGATGCGGCGGCTTTTCAGGCGTCCATGTTGCATGGGAATCCTTATGGTTGAGAGCGAGGTCTAGGATACCCACATGAAGGAGCGGCAACCTACTAGGAGAGACCCGCGCAAACATGCGATGCGCCAACGGCATGAGTTCACATCTCAGTCTTCCGTCGGCGTGCTGAAAATCGCGGAGTACCGAGTCCCGTGAAGCACCCGGCCAGAGTACTGTGGCCTGAGCTACGGATCACGACGGTCGATCTGATGCGGGTATTACGTTGATGTTGCTCCTGTGCTCTTGCGTCACACGCAGGACCGTCCGCAAAGAGTCTGGCCATCATCTCCCAGGATGTGTGGCTTTCCCGCAAGGCGACCTCTGCTATCTCGTCTGGCAAGAATCGCTGATGCTTCTCGGGAAAATGGAAGTGGAGATCCGTGACGAGATGTGGGCACGTTCAAACGGAGCTATGTTCCGAGGCTGCGAGTACGGCTAACGGGTTTAATTGCATACGAGGCGGCTTCTGCCGAAGCCTGCTGTCTCGGTTGGCAAGAATCACTGATCCTGCTTGGAACAACGGTCGAGGCGGAGTCCCGGACTACGCTCGCCGCGCTGAAACAGCGGCGAGCCCGTCTCGCGGCGACAGGGCGAATCGACCACGTGATGAAGGAGGCACCATGGCACCGCAAGTCGAACCAATTCCCCCGGGATTTCACACCGTCACTCCGCACTTGTCGGTCCGCGGCGGCGTAGCGGCGATGGAATTCTACAAACGAGCGTTCGGCGCCGAGGAGCGCAGCCGCTTCATGGCGCCCGACGGCGTCAGGCTGATGCACGGCGAGATGAAGATCGGCGATTCGATCATCATGCTCGGCGAGGAGAATCCCCAGGGGGGCTGTCCCGGGCCGCAAAGCTTGGGCGCGACGACGGTCGGCCTCTACCTCTACGTGCAGGACGCCGATACGTTGTTCAATCGCGCCGTGGCGGCGGGGGCGAAATCGTTGATGCCGATGGCGGACATGTTTTGGGGCGACCGCGCCGGCACGGTCGCGGACCCGTTCGGGCATCAGTGGACGATCGCGACCCACAAAGAGGGAGTACCTCCCGACGAGATGCAGAAGCGTGGTCAGGCCTTCTTCGAGCAGATGGCACGGCAGCAGAAGTAGTCTACGCCGAACTGTGATCCGCGCGGCCGCGTGGTGGGGATCCCCGTCGAGGATCGTCTTGACTCGTTCCCATCGGACCTCCTAGCATCGAATGGATGCGCATCCTCGTCATCGGCGCGACCGGAACGATCGGGCGGGCGGTGGTGAGTCATCTCAAGGTCCGCCATGAGGTCATCCAGGTTTCGCACAGCCATGGCGACTACCGGGTCGATCTGGAATCGGCGGATTCGATTCGCGCCCTCTATGACCGAGTGGGCTCAGTGGACGCGGTCGTCGCGGCGGCGGGGACGGCAAGCTTCAAGCCGCTGGACCAGCTGAGCGATGAGGATTTTTCCGTGAGTCTCCGCAACAAGCTGATGGGGCAGGTGAACCTCGTCCGGCTGGGACAGGCCGCCGTTCGCGACGGCGGGTCTTTTACGTTGACGAGCGGCGTCTTGGCCCGTCACCCGATGCCGGGCAGCGCGGCCGTGAGCATCGTCAACGCCGGCATCGAGGCCTTCGTGCGGGCCGCCGCACTCGAGCTGCCGCGCGGCATCCGGATCAACGCGGTGAGTCCGCCCTGGGTTCGGGAGACGTTGATCGCGCTGGGGATGGATCCGTCCGGCGGGATGCCGGCCGATCAGGTCGGGCGGGCTTACTTGGAGAGTGTGGAAGGCCGGCGGCACGGGGAGATCATCGAGCCGCACTCAGAGGTCGCTACGGCTTCTTGTAGCTGATCCGATAGATGACGCCGGCGTAGTCGTCGGAAATCAGGAGGGCTCCGTCCGGCATGACCAGCAGATCGGCGGGGCGTCCCCATGCCTTCTCCCCTTGGAGCCATCCTTCGGCAAAGACGGAGTAGCGCAGCACTCCCCCGGCGTCGCGCGACGCGAGCGTGATTCGATAGCCGATCTTGCTGCTCCTGTTCCAGGAGCCGTGCTCCGCGATGAAGATCTGATTCCGGTATTCCGCAGGGAACATCGTGCCGGTGTAGAACCGCATGCCCAGCGCGGCGACATGGGGGCCCAGCGTGAGAGCCGGCGCGGTAAAGTCCCGGCAGGCCCGTTTGTGACCATAGTCGGGATCCTGTATCGTGCCGCCGTGGCAATAGGGGTAGCCGAAGTGCAGGCCCGCCTTCGGGGCATGATTGAGCTCGTCCGGCGGTTGGTTGTCGCCCAGGTAATCGCGGCCGTTGTCGGTGAACCACAGGTCCTGCGACGTCGGATCCCAGTCGAACCCCACCGAATTCCTGACGCCCCGCGCGACCACTTCATAGCCGCTTCCGTCGGGATTGAGCCGCGAGATGAGCGCGTAGCGGTCGGGGTCCGGCTCGCAAATATTGCATGGCGCCCCCACGGGGACGTAGAGCTTGCCGTCCGGTCCGAAGGCGATGAACTTCCACCCATGATGCGATTCCTTCGGAAAGATGTCGGTGACGGTCACGGGTGACGGAGGCTTGTTCAGCCGTGCCTCGATCTCATCGAACCGGAGAATCCGGTCGAGGGCGGAGACGTACAGCGACCCGTCGCGGAACGCCACGCCGGCCGGCATCCGCAATCCGCTGGCGATCGTCAGCACCTGATCCGCGCGCTGATCGCCGTCTTTGTCGATGACCGCATAGACGTCGCCTTTGGCTCTCGTGCCGACGAAGAGCGTACCGTTCTTGCCGAGCACCATCCCGCGCGCGTTCGGAACGTTGTCGGCGTACAGCTCGATGGTAAATCCGGGCGGTAGCTTGATCGACTCCAAGGGGAGCGGGGCCGCCCCTGTTTGGCCAGGTGGGAACAGCAGCACGAGCGCGGAAATGACCAGGACGAGCGGGTAGTGCATGAGTAGCTGGCGCCGGCCGGACTTCATAAAGATCATGATGAACCTCGCCGGGCAAGTCAATGACGGTGCACGCGCGATGGACATGGCATCGGCGCGATGGTCGCTCACTAGGCCTTTTCATCTATACCCGGCTTGACTCTTCCCTGTCGGCCGGACTAGCTTCACGTACATGCTGTCAGCCTTCGGGGTGCCACGAGCTTTCGTCCGGTGAGGGGGTGCGATGAATACTTGGATCAAGCCAATCCCAAAGCCGATCTCCAGTCTGAGCCTCAGTTCCTGTCTCGTCTTGGCGGTCCTCTTGCTCGCCGGGCCCGTCCCTGCTGCCTCGCCGCCATCCGCCGCTCCTGCGGTGCCGCTGTTCGACAACCTCGGGACCCATCATTATGCAATCACCACGAATGTGCCCTTGGCGCAGCGGTACTTCGACCAGGGGTTGCGGCTCTACTACGCATTCAACCATGCGGAAGCCATTCGCGCGTTCGCGGAGGCGGTCCGGCTCGATCCGGCTTGCCCCATGTGCCACTGGGCAGTGGCGCTCGCGCATGGACCCAACATCAATGCTTCGATGGACCGCGCCGCCGCGCTGGCTGCTTACGAGGCGGTCCAGAAGGCCAAGGCGATCGAAAGCAAGGCAAGCCCGAAGGAGCGCGCGCTCATCCGGGCCCTGTCCGCCCGCTACGCGGCTGATCCCCCGGAGGAACGGTCCGCATTGGACGCGGTCTACGCGATGGCGATGGGCGAAGTGGCCCGGCAATATCCTGACGACCTCGACGTGGCCACGCTCTACGCCGAGTCGCTCATGGATCGCAGTCCCTGGAATTACTGGACGGCGGACGGGAAGCCCCGGCCTGATACGCCGGAAATCCTCAAGCAGCTCGAGCGTGTGCTTGCCGCCAATCCCGACCATCCCGGGGCGAACCATTTCTACATCCATGCCGTCGAAGCCACGCAACCGCAGCGCGCCGTGGCCGCAGCCGAGCGTCTCGCGAAAT
>DASTSI010000201.1:0-11245 GCA_035760745.1 Nitrospira sp.
TTTCAGTAACTCGAAGTTCTGCATGTTCCGGGCGCCGATCTGAATGATGTCCGCTTTTTCCAGGAACAACTCGATATCACGGGTGTCGAGGATCTCGCT
Source organism: Nitrospira sp. (assembly GCA_035760745.1). GTDB lineage: Bacteria > Nitrospirota > Nitrospiria > Nitrospirales > Nitrospiraceae > Nitrospira_C. The sequence goes on from DASTSI010000201.1 coordinate 100, forward strand.
CACGACGGGCAAACCCGTCTGTCGTTTCGCCTCCACGAGATAATCCAAGCCCTCCCGTCCCAGACCCTGGAACGAATAGGGCGAGGTACGCGGCTTATAGGCGCCGCCGCGGAGAATGCTCGCCCCCGCCGCTTTCACCTCGTGCGCGATGCCCACGGTCAACTCGAGGCGCTCAACGGCACAAGGCCCGGCCATGATCGCCAGTTTGTTCCCGCCGATCTTGACTCCTCCGACGTCGATGATCGTCCCTTCCTTTTTGAATTCCCGGCTAACCAACTTCCAGGGCGCCAGGATCGGCAGGACGCTTTCGACGCCCGGCAAGGCGGTGAGCGGCTGATTTTGCAGGATACGGTCGTCGCCGATGACACCGATGATCGTTCGTTCCTGGCCGGTCGATAACTGGGACTTGAGCCCCAGTTCACGCAGTCGGTCAACGATATGGTCGACTTCCCGTTCGGTGGCTTCCGGTTTCAACACGATGATCATGGTACCCTCATCTATGAGTCAGCCTGCTTGGAGGATCTTCGAGAGTGCCAGCAGAAACGCCTCATTTTCTTCTTCTCGGCCGATCGTCACCCGGACCATCCGGCCCTCGATATGGCGGATGATGATGCCGTGCCGCAGCAATGCCTCGAAGACCGACCGGCCGTCTCGCCCGATGTCCACGTACACAAAGTTTGCTTCACTCGGGATCGGCTCGAATCCGAGCCGCTTCAATCCCGCGTGCATCTGCTCCATCCCGGCCTGATTCACGGCGCGGCTCCTGGCCACGTGTTCGTCGTCCTCTATGGCAGCGAGGGCCGCCCGTTGGGCGATGCTGTTCGCATTGAACGGCGGGCGCACTCGGTTCAAGAGATTCGTAACTTCCGGTGTCGTGACCCCGTACCCGATGCGGAGTCCGGCGAGCCCGTAGATCTTCGAGAACGTCCGAAGCACAATGACCGGGCGTCCCTGCCTCACGTAGCTCATGGTATCGGGAAAGCCGGCGCTCCTGACATATTCGAAATAGGCTTCGTCGAAGACGACGATCACGTGTTCCGGAACTTTTCTCATCAACCGGTCCACGTCCTCGGCCGACACCATCGTTCCCGTCGGGTTGTTGGGATTGCAGACAAAAAGCAGGCGGGTACGGTCGCCGACGGCTCCAGCCATCGCGGCGAGATCGTGCCGCCATTGCTTCAACGGCACGATCACGGGCTTCCCATGCGCCGCCGTGACTTCCATTCGATAAATCACAAACGTCTGGTCGGCCATGACGGCCTCGTCCCCGGGCGCCAGGAAGGTGCGGGCCAGCAATCCCAGGATCTCGTCCGAACCGTTGCCCAGGATCACATGATCGGCCGTCACTTTCCATCGATCCGCCAACGCCTCGCGCAACTGGAAGGCTCCCCCGTCGGGATACCGGTGCAAGGTCGCCGCTACGTCGTCCAGCACGCCCAGCGCTTTCGGAGAAGGCCCGAGCGGATTTTCATTCGAAGCCAGCTTGATGACTCGCGTCAACCCCAGTTCCCGTTGCAATGCTTCGATCGGTTTTCCGGGGACGTAGGGCTTCAACGACGCGATGTCGGGATGGACATGCAGTGCCATGGCGCTCAACTGTGGGCGGGATAGGAACCGAGGACCTTCATGAACAGACAGCGGCTGGAAATTTCCTCGAGGGCTTTTTTCACGCGCTCCTCTTCAATATGTCCTTCAATATCGACGAAGAAAATGTACTCCCACGCTTTGCGGCGTGAGGGGCGGGATTCGATCTTCGTCATGCTCAGTCCATGCGAGGCAAAGGGGCGCAGCAGCTCGTAGAGCGCGCCTACCTTGTCCTTGATGGACAGCATCAGCGACGTCTTATCCCTCCCCGTCCGTTCCGGCGGCTTCTGGGAGAGCACGAGGAATCGGGTGTAGTTGTTCAAATTGTCCTCGATCCTCGTTTTGATCACCTTGAGCCCATAGAGCTGAGCCGCCAACTCGGAGGCAATCGCGGCCATAGTGGGATCGTCCAGACAGAGTTCGGCCGCCCGGGCGGTGCTTGCCACCTCGGACACCGGAATATGAGGCATGTGGGTTTCGAGCCAATTGCGACACTGAGCGATCGCGTGAGGATGCGAGCAGATCTTCTTGACCTCTTCCGCAAGGCCGGATTGCGACAACAGATGATGGGAGACCTCCTGGAGGACTTCCCCATAAATCAGCAGATTCGAATCGATGAACATGTCCAGGGTATGGTTGACGACGCCCTCGGTCGTGTTCTCGATGGGGACGACGCCGAAGTGAGCCCGTCCCCGCTCCACCTCGCTAAAGACGTCCTTGATGCTGTTGACCGGCACGTATTGAGCCGAGGACCCGAATTTCTGCATGCACGCCATGTGAGTGAACGTGGCCCGGGGGCCGAGATAGGCGACTTTTTGCGGACCTTCCAAGGACAGGGACGCGGACATGATTTCCCGATAAACGGGCCGTAACGCCTCGGAAGGAAATGGGCCCGGATTCTGTCTGATCAGCCGCTCGATGATCGCGGCTTCCCGGGCGGGGGTATGGAGATTGGCCTCGGCGTCCTTCTGCTTCTTCAGCTTGCCGATCTCAATGACGCTTTTCGAGCGTTCATTGAGCAGGTGAAGGATCTCGTCGTCGATTCGATCAATCTCTTTCCGGTAATCGGAAAGGTCTCCGGGCATGCGCGGCCCCCTCCGCCCGTGCCCCATGAGTTGGACGAGCGTCCAGAGGCAGGTTAGGCGTGAGCAAGAGAAGAATGATACAGGAAACGGTTCTTGGAATGCAAGGAGACGCTAGGACTTTCAGTTGGTTGTGCGAGATGGGATGCGCCGATGCGGCGTGACGTCACCCGTCCTACAGTTGGCTCAGCAACGGCCTCCACCTGGTCCCTGTCGCGGTTCAGTACAATCCGCCATGGGGACGTTTGAAATGTGCCAGGGCCTCGCGTGTGACCTGTCTGCCTCGACCCGTCCGCTCGAGGTATCCTGCCTGAATCAAAAAGGGTTCATGCACGTCCTCGAGGGTAACCTTGTCTTCCTGAACGGCGGCTGCCAGCGATTCGACTCCGACCGGACCTCCTCCGAACTTCTCAATGATTGTCAGGAGGATTTTCCGGTCCATCTCGTCCAATCCCGCTTCATCGACTCCCAGCCAGGAGAGGGCGGCCTGGGCCACTGATTGCGTGATGCATCCGTCGGCCTTGACCTGGGCATAGTCACGGACCCGCTTCACCAGACGGTTCACGATACGAGGCGTCCCACGGGCGCGGCGCGCGATTTCTTCGGCGCCGGCCGGCTCAATCGGAATTTCGAGAAGGCGCGCGGACCGTGTCACAATGACCTGGAGCTCGGCCGCACTGTAGAAATGCAGTCGGTACACCAAGCCGAACCGGTCCCTCAGCGGCGAAGTCAGGGCGCCCGCCTTTGTGGTGGCGCCGACGAGGGTAAAGCGAGGAAGATCCAGCTTGACGGTCCTCGCGGCAGGTCCCTGACCCACCACCAGGTCAAGCTGGAAATCCTCCATCGCCGGGTAGAGCGCCTCTTCCACGGAAGCGGGCAGACGGTGAATCTCGTCAATGAACAGGACGTCCCGTTCTTGAAGGTTCGTCAGAATGGCCGCAAGATCTCCCGCGTGAGACAGGACCAACCCCGACGTGGCGCGGAGCGTGCCACGCATCTCATGCGCGATGATGTGGGCGATCGTCGTCTTCCCGAGACCGGGCGGGCCGTAGAAGATGACGTGGTCCAACGTTTCTTGTCGCTGCTTGGCCGCTTCCATACAGATGCGCAGCGATTCCCGCATGCGATCCTGGCCGACATAGTCGTCCAGCGACTGGGGACGAAGAATATTCTCCAGGCTTCGCTCGTCTTCCGTCAGTTGGGGACTGACCATCCGGTGCGCCATGGCACTCCTCGTTTCACGGTTTTTCGGGAGGTGGAAGGTACTTCGGAGGAGGGGGCAAGGCACCTTGGCCCGGCGTGGCCGTGCTGCCGCAATCGGGGGGACAGATCTTTCCCCCCTGCCTGGGGTCAGGCAAGTTCGACTCCATCTTCTCCAACTGGCATTGGCTCAACCGGCCTCCGTCCTGACTGCCGCAACGCGCGGGAACCGACGAGTTGCCGATTTCACGGTAACCATCCGGACAGGACCCGCAGACCGACAGGAGATTGACCCCAAGCGGCACGCATTGCACCAATGTCGGATCGCCGTCCTTGCAGATGCCGGGCGCATCCGTCACGCCTGTCGTGGCATAGCCCTCCGGGCATTTGCCGCAGGTCTTACGAATGCTCTTGGGTTCAGCCGCGCCTTCGCCGCTGGTTCCCGCAGTCGGCCAAAGCCAGAGGAGCGTGCCGGCCATGAACAAGATCAAGAAGCGGCGACGAGGAGCGTTCGTGAATGACATGATTACCCCTTCGAGAGGTCCTTCAACGTCTCGCGAATCAGGTCTTGCAGGTTGGCCGTCGTCGCCATGGTGCTTCGCACCCGCTTCACCGCTTCTTTCGCATCGTGCGCGCGATAGCCAAGGTTGATGAGGGCGGAGAGGGCGTCGTCAACAAGTCGGTCATGTTCGCGAGGCTGAAGTTGGGACGCCGTGCCCTGACCAGGATGCAGTTTCGTCAGCTTATCCTTGAGTTCGAGTACGATGCGACCGGCGGACTTCTTTCCGATCCCCGGGACGCTTTCGAGTTTGTCGACATCCTCTGCCTGGATTGCCGACACAAGGTCCGAGACGGCGAGGGCGGAAAGAATGCCCAGCGCGGTTTTCGGGCCGATCCCCGAAACGGTGGTCAGCAACAGGAACGCATCCTTCTCCTGTTGTGTCATGAAGCCGAACAACTGAATGGCATCTTCGCGGACGTGCGTGTGCACGCTGAGCGAGAGCGGCTCATTGAGGTCCGGCAAACCGTAATAGGTGCTCAGGGGAATAAAGACTTCGTATCCGACCCCCTGCACATCGAGGGCGACATGGGTCGGCGCCTTGAAGGCCAAACGGCCCGTCAGTAAGGCGATCATGAGATCAGGTGAACAGTCGAGCGTGACCCGTCACGAGTCGTTACGTGGCCGAAGATCTGGGTCAGAAGGAGCAAGAGTTTCTTCATCCGCCGTATCCGCGACTCGGTGCTTAGCCGGCAGCAGCGGCAGCAACTTTCTCCATGACTTCATCGGGGATGTCGAAATTGGCATGGACCTTTTGGACATCGTCATGCTCGTCGAGGATCTCCATCAATTTGAGCATCTGCTCGGCGTCCTTCTCTTCCAGCCTGACGGTGTTTTGAGGAATAAAGGTAATCTCCGCGAGTGAAGCGTCGACTTTCGCATCGGCGAGCGCTTTTTTCACGGCTTCAAAATCCTGAGGATTTGTGACGACTTCGAATGTCTTCTCACCGGCTTTGACGTCTTCAGCCCCCGCATCGAGCGCCAGCGACAAGAGCGTGTCCTCATCGACCTTCCCCTTCTCGATGGTCAGCAATCCCTTCTTCTGGAATTGCCAGGCAACGGCTCCGGCTTCAGCCATGTTACCGTTGTTTTTGGTGAACAGGCTGCGGATCTCAGCGACGGTTCGATTGCGGTTATCGCTCGTAATTTCAAGCAGCAGCGCTGTACCGCCCGGTCCATACCCCTCCAGGGTAAATTCTTCGTATGACACTCCCGGCAATTCACCGGTCCCACGCTGGATAGCCTTCTTCATGGTATCGCCCGGCATATTGGCCTCTTTCGCCTTCGCGATGGCGAGTCTCAGCCGGGGGTTGCCGTCCGGGTCTCCTCCGTGACGGGCAGCGATCGTCAGTTCACGGATGATTCTCGTGAAGATTTTGCCGCGTTTGGCATCCTGGGCTGACTTGTGCCGCTTGATTGTCGCCCAGTGGCTATGTCCACCCATGGGAAATGCTCCTCAGCCGATTCCTGAATCGGCTCGTGTTCATGGAAGTCCGATTGGTCTTCGGTACTCGTAACACAGCGTTTGGAAAGGTGTCAATTACGAGGCGGCGCCTCTGTTGGTCCTGTGCTTACTCGGAGTAGAGGAGGAGTTGCACGCCGATGGTGACGATGAGGACGGCCCACACAATTTCCCAGGTGGAAGCGGTTGTCTGGTTACGGCTTCGGAGCCACCCTCCGAGGAGCTTGGATGAGCCGGCGGTCATCGCAATCGTTCCCATGACGGCATGATGAAGCGTGATTTTGTGCGCCGAAGGATGCTCGCCATGCGAGTGACCGAACAGCATCAGGCCTCCGACGAGTGCCAAGAGAGGAAGGGGTGCAGACCAGGCGGCATGCCATGAAGATCTGCGGCGGCGAATCCATTCGATCGTTCCGACTGCGAACAGGAGCAGGCCGTAGGCCTTATGCTGGATGATTTCGGTGTCTGAGCTGAACACCGTCTGGCTGAAACTCAAAGAGCCGATAGGCCAGGCGTCATGATCGCTCCAGATCAGCAGGAACAGACCCATGCCCGTCATGGCAGCGGGCAAGAGCAACTTCGGCCACTGCGATGCATACAGCCGGAGAGCATGGTTGAGTTCGGCGAATCCTATGAGCAATACCATGATCCCGGCGATGTGATGATTGCGCTCTGAGTAGGCAATGCCGGCGGCCGACCCCTCCCATCCGGGAGAAGCATGAGGGCTGGTGTGGTGGTGGGCATCTTGAAGAGCCGCTTGATGGGATTCGACTGACTGGGGATCATGGGGTCCGGCATGGCTCGGCTCATGTTGAGCCTCGGAAAAGTGAGGAAAAGTTGCAATGGGCAGGACAGTCAGGAGCAACAAGATATATCGGGCAGTCCAACTCATAGAGCCGTCCACTGGCTGGTCGCGGTCCTAAAAAAAGCCTGTCCGGCTCTCCGGACAGGCTTTCCAATACTGCGGACCCCCAGCATCGTTTACATGAACTTCATGAACTTCTCTTTGGCCTCGTCCATGACTTGAGCGGTGATGGTGCCCACACCGCGTTCCTTCGCGACGCGCTCGATCTCCTTCTTGGCCATGGGACGAATGAAGTCGGGAATGTTTTCCAGCCGCTGTTCCGCCTCGCGCGTCCATGTCATGCCGTTTGGAGAATCGCTCTTGGAGTCGTCCATGACTTGCAAGGTGATGGTGCTGAAGCCATGCTTTTTTGCATAGGCTTCGACGCTGCTCTGGACCATCGGCTTCACGAATGCGGGAAGGCGGTCGAGTTTTTCCTTCGCGTCCGGGGACCAGACGAAATTCGATCCGGATGTCCCGCCGTTTGCCGGCTTGCCGCTGGACGTCAATCCCATCTCGGCCACCATGGCTGAAAACGGACAACCGCCGCTCGTTTTTTCCCCGGGTTTTGCCGCCACGGGCGCAGTCGAGGCCGGCTGACCACCCTGAATTTTCTCATTGAGATATGCGGCCATCTGACCTGAACCGGCCTGCGCTTCTTCTTTCAAGGTGCCCCGAGTCATTTCGAACGGTTCGGGGGCGGCTTTTCGTCCTCCGAGCTGAACGCCGAGCGAACTCACCATCTGCGTCTCGCCGGGATTGGTCACCATCGAGAACTTTGCGCCGCAGGAAGGACATCCAAAAAAGACGCCGAGTGATCCTTCGGCGGGCTTCTCGACCTTCTCGAAGTTCATGTACGTTTCACAGTTGAGACAGACGAATTTCATAGGCAGCTCCTCAGATCAAAGGTTCGCGGCGAGAACCTTCTTATAGTCGAGCAAGGTTCGGATCCGTCCGGCGATTTCCTGATATCGCTGGATCGTCGGGTACTGTTCATCGAGCAAAGGCTCTCCCTTGTCGAAGGTGCGCGCCAGCTTCCGGTCAAACGGGATACGGCCCAAGAGAGGCACGTCCAGCACCTCGCACATGGCTTCCGTATTGCCCTCGAATAATTCATTGAGTTCCCCGCAGGACGGGCAGCGGTATTCACTCATGTTCTCCACGATGCCCAGGACCCTGATGCCCATGTCTCGTGCATAGGTGACGGACTTCTGCACCACGTCGGACGCGACCTCCGAGGGCGTGGTGACGACGATCGCACCGGCCAAGTCCGGGATAAAGCCCGCAATGACGGGAGGCTTGTCCGCCGCGGCCCCCGGGGGGAGATCCGCCAAGAGATAGTCGAGTTCGCCCCATGCGACATCCGCCAGAAATTCTCTGATCACATTCATTTCCATGAGCCCGAGCCAGACGGGGCTGACGTCCATCGGACCTTTCCAGCGAACCGGCGACGCGGTTCCGAGGAAAAAATCCATTGATGCGACTTTTACGCCGAGGGGTCCGATCGGCGGTATGGCGCCTGTCTCGGTCATGGTCAGCGACTGACCATGAAGGCCGAGCATGCGCGGGACGCAGGGGCCATTCAAATCCACGTCGAGCAGCCCGACTTTGGCATCCTGCCTGGCGAAAGCCAAAGCCAGATTGACGGTCGTCATGCTCTTCCCGACTCCGCCCTTTCCGCTCATGACGACGAGCTTGTGCTTGATACCGGACATGCGGGTCTGAACTTGGCGCATTTGCTCGGTGATCTGCTCCACGACCTTGGCGTCGTCCGAATATCGCAGCTTACCCAGGATTGACTTCAGGTCTTTCTCGGAAGGCATTCAACCCTCGCTTGGAACGCAGCAAATTGAGAACGAGTACGCTAACACAGCGATTTCTCGAGAGTCAACCGAAGGGACGGCGTCAACTTCCCGCCTAAATCGAATATTGGAACGTGGGTTTGGCTCCTATTGCCTGTGCCAGCACGCCACGGATCTTCAACTCATCGAGGATGCGTTTGGTCGAGGCTTCCAAATCCAGGGGGCCGGAGAGCACGATATCGGTATTGGACGGCACTTCCTCCTGAGCTTTGCTCATGTGGACCTGGATAACCGGCGTCGGATGGACCAGTGTTCTGATTGCCTGAGCCGCCTCGACATAGTCGATCCCGAACGGGTTCGTGGTGGACACGACGATCAACCCGGTGTCCACCAGGAGTCGGGCAACCTCGCCATAGCGCCGGGCCATTTCGGTGACCTGGCCGCGCTCTTTGTCCGAGAGGTCCGCATCCAGTCCGCGCCTGAGGTTTTCGCCGTCCAATAGGTACGCATGGCGCCCGTCGCCGACCAGACGGGCTTCGAGTTGCTTGGCCAACAACGACTTGCCCGTATGCCGCCCGCCCGTCACGAGCACGATCGCAGCTCGATGGCCGTACTGGCGGGCTCGGTCCTCGATTCCAACCTCGCCCTTGACCCAGGCGAAATCTCGTCGCCTGGCTTCCTCGCGGAGGGTTTCCTGCTCGTCATGCACCAATTCGGTGATGATGCCGCCGCCGGCTATGTCATATTGATCCACCAAGACAAAGCGGCCGGTGATCTCAAAGGAGGATGAAAGATCGAAAGCGATGGCTGATTTCGCGCGGATGGTCAATTCCGCGACTTGATTCCGCCCGACCGACATCCCTCCCTGCTTCTGGTTGAGGTCCGTCGTGTCGATGATTCGGTGGACCGCCGCGACCTGGCACTCCACTTCCTTGGTTGCGACCCGGAGGAGGTATTTGCGCCCCGTCTCAAGCGGACGCCGTCCGAGCCAGAAGAGATTGGCGCGAAACGATGTGGAGACGAGGGGCAGCTGCTCTTGATGCGTCGCAATCTCGCCGCGTTCGACGAAGATCTGCTCGTCCAGCGTGACGCCAATCGATTGGCCGGCTTCTGCCGCCGTTGGCACCGGTTCGATGTTGAACGCCTCGACGGAACGAATATTCGCCCGTTTGTTGGACGGCGAAAAGACGAGGTGGTCGCCGATCTTCAAGCGTCCCGCCGTGATACGACCGGCGACAATCCGGCGGGCATCGAACTTATAGACGTCCTGCACCGGGAACCTCAGCGGCTGCTCGCTCCTCGCCGTCTCCTTCTTGAAGAGACTCAGCGTCTCGAGCACGGTCGCCCCGCCGTACCAGGGCATCGCCTCGCTCCGATGGGCGATGTTGTCTCCGAGCTTGGCGCTCACGGGAATGATCCGCTCCGGCACCGCCCCGAATTGCCCCAGGAATTCGCGATACTCCTTTTCGATGCCCTGGAACACGTCTTGGCGATACCCCACCAGGTCCATCTTGTTCACCACGACGGCAAACTGCCGGACGCCGAGCAAGGAGAGAAGATAGCCGTGTTTCTTTGATTGCTCCTTCACTCCTTCGAGCGCGTCGATGAGCAACAGGGCCGCTTCGGCCCGCGCGGCGCCCGATATCATATTCTTCAAGAATTCCTTATGGCCCGGAGCGTCGATAATGATGTACTGGCGGCCTTTCCAATGAAAGAATGTCCGAGCGGTATCGATGGTGATCCCCTGCTCTTGCTCCTCGAGGAAGGCATCGAAGAGGAACGCGTACTCGAATTCCTTGCCCTGTTGGCGGCAGATCGCCTGCACCTTATCCAGCTTGCCGTCCGGCAACGAACCGGTGTCGGCGTAGAGCCGGCCAAGCAACGTGGACTTGCCATGATCGACGTGCCCCACGATGACGATGTTCAGTGTCTCGGAGGGTTTGGAGGACAGGTGTTGGCTCTTCATGGCTACATGTACCCGTCCTTTCTTAACAATTCCATTCCACGGCCTTCATCCTGCGCGCGACCCGATCGCTCGGCGACCGTCGTGTGCCGAAGCTCATCGATGATGTCATCCACGCTCTTTGCCGTCGATTTGATCGGCGCGGTACAGGGAGCGCAGCCGAGGCTCCGGTACCGAGTGCCGTTTCCCTTATCGAGATAGAGATCGATGAAGGGGATGCTTTCGAGCTTGATATATTCCCAGATATTGATCTCCGTCCAATCGAGTAACGGATGAATTCGTATGTGCGTACCCGGGGGAAACGTGGTCTTGAATTGGTCCCAGAGCTCCGGCGGCTGATCCCGGAAATCCCAATCTCCGTGTTTGTCCCGCGGAGAGAAATAGCGCTCCTTCGCCCTCGTTCCCTCCTCATCGGCCCGGACACCGAGAATCACCCCCGTATAGCCCTTCTGTTCGAGGAGCTGTTTCATGGCATTCGTTTTGAGAGCCGTACAGCACGCCACGCGACCCATGGTGTGGTTCATCCCCGCGGCCAGCGCGTCCTTGTTCTGCCCAACCACGAGGTTCAGATGCCACTCCCGGGCTAGGCGGTCCCGATATTCGATCATGGCGGGAATTTTATAACTCGTATCCACATGGAGGAGTGGAAA
>DASTSI010000202.1:0-17428 GCA_035760745.1 Nitrospira sp.
CGAAGTATTCTCGGTTGCGTCCCTTCAACGCGAGTTCATGATAGTGGACGATGACGCAACGCATAGCGAAAGGGCTGGAGGTCGGACCGCCTCAGTTCCGCCTTACCCTTCACCCATGGCTTCCAGGTAGCGCTCGGCATCCATGGCCGCCATACATCCCGACCCCGCGGCGGTCACTGCTTGACGGTAATGAGGATCCTGTACGTCCCCTGCGGCGAACACGCCAGGGGCGCTGGTCGCGGTGCCCTTGACGGTTTCGAGATAGCCGTTGGAATCCATCAGCAGCTGTCCGGTAAACAGCGCGGTGTTCGGTCGATGGCCGATGGCCAGAAACAGGCCGGCGCAGGGCAAGTTCCATACGTTGTCCGTGACGACATTCCGGAGCCTCACGCCGGTCACCACAGTGTCACCCAAGACGTCTTCGACGACCGAGTTCCATATGAACGTAATACGTTCGTTCTTCATGGCGCGGTCTTGCATGATCTTCGATGCTCGGAGCTTATCGCGTCGATGGACGACCGAGACGCGGGTGGCAAATTTGGTGAGGAACATCGCCTCTTCCATGGCGCTGTCTCCGCCGCCTACCACAACCAGCTCTTTTCCCTTGAAAAAAAAGCCGTCACACGTGGCACAGCTCGAGACTCCATACCCCCAGAGCCGCCGCTCATTCGGAAGACCAAGGGTGAGGGGTGAGGCGCCGGTCGCGATTATGAGGGTGCGTGTGTGCAGGGTCCGCTCGCCGTCGATTGTCACGGCAAACGGACGTATCTCCAGATCGACAGCGGTCACATCGCCCGTTTCGAATATCGCACCGAACCGCTCCGCTTGGGTCCGCATTTCCTTCATCAATTCAGGACCCATGATCCCCTTCGAGAAGCCGGGATAATTTTCGACTTCCGTCGTGGTTGTCAATTGCCCGCCCGATTGCCATCCTTCCACGACGATGGGGGCCAGGTTGGCTCGAGCCGCATAAATGGCTGCGGTGAGCCCCGCGGGACCGGACCCGATGACCGTGACGTGATGCATGATCTTTAATCTAGCACAGCAAGCCGGCGGATTACATGGAGCGATCCCTGAGGGAAGAAGACGCTACGCAAGCTCCCGCAGCATGCGATAGAGTGACCGCACCCGCCTTGCCAGTTCCCGCCGGGGCGCCGTACCGTTCAGCACCGTATCGGCCTTCGCCATTTTTGCGGCGAGCGGAAGCTGACTCCGGATCCGGCGAAGTGCTTCGGATTTTGTCAATCGGTTTCGCCGCATCAATCTGGAGAGTTGCGTCGCCCGGTCCCCGGTTACGACGATGATATGGTCGACTCGCTGATCGATGCCGGCTTCAAAGAGCAGCGGCACTTCATACACCACGACAGCGCGGTGATTGTTTCGAGCGGCCGCTTTGACGAGACTCGCCTGTCGTCGGGCGACGCGGGGGTGAATAATCCGCTCCAATCGCCGTCGCTTGGCACGATCGCGGAAGACGATGCGGCCGAGGGCGGCTCGATTTAGCGTGCCGTCGGGATTGAGCACCGCCTTCCCGAAGTGCTTCACGATGTCGCGCCACGCAGGCTTGCCGGGTTCGACCACCTCTCGCGACAGTTTGTCGGCATCGATCAAAACGGCACCGCATCGCTGGAACATCTTGCCGATGGTCGTTTTCCCTGAAGCCACACCTCCCGTGAGTCCGACCAGAATCATCGCGGCGAGCATACATCAGACACGGAAGAACTTCGAGGCTCGGAAAACCGGGCATCATCGGCGGATTGGTTGACTTCCCGCACGCTGCGGCGGTAAGACCTAACCCATGCCGGTTCGCCTTCTCCTTCTCTTCTGCCTCGTTTTGATCGGGTCGCCCGTGGCTTCGTCGGCTGACAACGCAGCGGCCGGCGGCGTGCGGACGATCGTGGTGGCGCTGGACGGCTCAGGTGACTACACTTCTATACAGGAAGCGGTTGACCATGCCGGCAAGGGCGATACCGTGTATGTGAAGCCGGGGCGTTACCAACAGGATGTGACAATTCACAGCAAGGAGCGGGTGAGATTAGTCGGAGCAGGGCGCGAACAGGTCACGCTGCTGGGTCGCGAGGACGTCGTCGGCGTTCTCCACGTCGGGAAGTGGCCCTATGGAGCGACGGACGTAGAAATCAGTGACATGACAGTCCAAGAGCATGGGGGGCACGCTGTCGGACTGTTTAACGGTCGTGGAGTCCTGTTGAGACGACTCACGATCAATGGCATGCTCTTCGGTCAGCAGGTACAGGATGCACGGATTGAGGACTGCTCGATTGGCGGAAGCGAAACCACCGGCGTTCAGTTTGCCGACTCCCAAGCCGTCCTGGTATCGAACTTTATTCACGACAACGATCACGGCGTTAATGTCGCCGGCAAATCCGATGTTCGCCTCGAGCGAAACGTCATCACGAGGAGTTTGTTTGAGGCCGTCGTGGTGAACGACCGGGCGAAGGCCGTCCTGGTTAGTAACACCTTGGTTAAAAATGGCGGGGGGGCGGCCTTTCTTGGAGAGTCGCAAAGCGAAGTAAGCGGAAACATCGTGGGATTGAACAGGGTCGGCTTCGTTGTGGCCGCCTCCAGCAAAGCCACGACGTCCTATAACGCGCTCTACAACACGGAGAGCGACTACATGATGGCGGGTAATCCGAACCGCCCGGCTCCGGAATTAAAGTCCCAGTCAGATATTTCCGGTGATCCCTACTTCGTGGACCCCGGACATGACGATTTTCGGTTGCGAGGCGATACGCCACTGCTGAAAGTCGGAACCTTTCCCTATCTCGGTGCGCTTCCTCCTGCGTCTGTTTCGTCTCACTGATCGATCCAAACCTCTAGGGATTCAAAGGCTTACCGACTCGTGACCTCCGGCGGAACGTCCGTGTGCTATGCTAACAGTACAGCGACGCGAGAAGATTGACGATGTGGCGCAGGATTTGCTGACGACAATTTCATCGGAGGCCGATTTGGCAAGCTACCGACAGGAATTAGAACGACGCAATAACGACGGCATTCCGTCCCTGGACGATATCGAGCCCGGAAAAATCGTCGGTGCCGTTATCCCGATGTCCGAGCGCGCGCAAACCCAGATGCGCGACAGTATCGAAGTGATCGATTATCTGCTGAACCAAGAGCGAGTCGTGTGGAGCTGACCCCTTCGGTCCTTTCGTTCTCCCTCTTGACAGTTCTTTTTACTCCCCCGTAGGCTGCTTCCCGGTCACTCTTTACGATTGCTTCACCTATTGAAAAGGAGACTGGTATGCCCCGGTTCGCGACACTGCGCGTGCGGTCTCTATTTTGCTTAATGGTTGCCGCCTCCTTCGCCTCGTCTGCCATATCGGTACGGCTCGGAATGGCAGCCGACGAATTGCTCAAAGAATCGGCCTTGCCGTTCAACATGGCAGACAAAGCGGTTCACGCGGCCCTTGAAGCCTGCAAAAAAGACGGTTACCGCGTCAGCGCAACCGTCGTGGATCGAAGCGGACAAATCCGGGCCATGGGGCGCGCTGACGGTGCGGGGCCGCACACCATCGACAGCAGCCGGAAAAAGGCCTACACCGCGGCGAGCCTCCGACGGGCCACCACCGAGCTGGCTGAGTTGGTTAATAGGATGGGCACACTACAAGCCTTGCGGGATATGAACGAGCACATTTTGATGCTGGGCGGGGGGCTTCCCATCGAAATCGGCGGAGACATCGTCGGTGGGATCGGCGTCGGCGGAGCGCCGGGCAGCCACCTGGATGACTCGTGCGCCCAGGCGGGTCTGGACGCGATCGGGGCTGCTCCAAAGGTCCCAGCATCGAAGTGAGCCGAGCGAAATTTCTTCGTGCTCTTCCGTATCTGTTGGCCGCAGCCGGCTGCAACAGCGATGTCCCGGTCTCGGCTACTGCCGACCTGCCTTGGCTCGGGCTCTCAGTGACCGTAACCCGAACGGCAACCCACCCCTTCCTCGCGCGGTTCAACCTTCGGCTTCGAATGATGGGTCCGAATCGCTGCGTCGCGACCGCCGAGTTGTTTCCAGACACGGGAGGAGTGAGCCGGCGAAATCTGTATGATGATGTGCAGGGACGCCTGATCCTAGTCAGTCAGTTCGACGTACGGGTGTTTGATCCGCAGCCCTGTTCCCTTTCGCTGCAAGAATTCCGGTGGCTTGGCAGCGACATGCGATACCTCGGTGTGTTCGATTCGGATGAGGAGCAAGTGTGGAAGTTCTTTCCCGCCTCGGTTCGAACCGAACGGGCGTTCGAGCGCCCTTAGGGTATCTAATCGGCGCCGAAGGGATGATCAATGCTGAACAGCCATTCACCGTTTGCCTGGCGTCGGGCCACCTCGATGCTCTCGCCTCTCATTTCGAAGGGCCTGCCGTCGGCTCCGACCCCGCTCAGCTTCCATCGTCCGCGAAGCAGCGTGGTAGTGCCGCCTCTGATCACGAATACCGTGTTCAACTCCATCGTCCCTTTCGAGGACAGGAATTGCTGAAGTGAGGCGCGGATGGCTTCGTGTCCTTGGACAACTTGGCCCGGCTGAGGAATGAGGACGGCTTCCCACTCATATAGCGCTATGAGTGTCTCCAGGTTCCCCTGGTTGAAGGCCGTAGAAAAGGACGAATGAAGGTCTTCTGGTCTCTGCACGCCCATAGCCGATCCTCACAGCCTCGCAGACATTCCTGCATTCGTTCCGGAGAGAGCCCGCACAGCATGGCGCAGGTACTTCTTCATGGCAACCCTTTTTCGATGAGGAAGAAATGAACCAGCCGATCATCGGCTACCATCGCGACGAACATGGCGATTGGGTCGCAGATCTCTTGTGCGGACATAAGCAGCACGTGCGCCATCATCCGCCGTTCGTCATGCGACCCTGGGTGCTGACGGAAGCCGGCCGGGCCAGTCGTCTTGGGACCATGCTGGATTGCCGGCAGTGCGAAGAACAATCGTGAAAAACGCTCAGAATCGTTGGTGAAACGGACAGGCGATGGTACGATCCTCCGATGCATCCGGTGAGCGGAACCGGAAAGGACCAGGGGTTTACCTTGATCGAAGTCCTGGTCTGTTTGGCGATTGTCGCCATCCTGGCGGCGGGTGCCTGGTACTATCACCTGGATTCGCTCGAAAAGGCAAAAGCTGTCGAGGCGACCATTGCGCTCGCAGAAATTGTCAGGCTCGAGCAGTTGTATCATGCACAGAACGGATCCTATTCATCTGACCTTCCGGCGATCGGCTTCAGTTTGCCTGTTCCGCTCAAGTATCACGAACTGTATGTTGAAGTGATACAGACTGCGAAAGGATCGAGCTATATCGCGATGGCCTTGGCTCTCGAGGGGCCAAAGGGTGATCCGGGAGGATTGGCGGTGGCGCAACAATCTGACGGTAGAGTTTCGAGCAATCTTCCCGGGATCGCGGGTTTGAAAGCCGGCCCTCCCTGCGGAATTTGGACCGGTTGGGCTTCGATGGAAGGAGGGCGTATCGAAGGAGAAGAATCACTCCAATCGAGTTCGTCCTCAGGGCGAGGGGCGCCGTGCGGAGGAATGAAAGTGGTCAGCCACGGCAAGAGTTAATGGTGATGTTCAGGCCAAAATCGTCGTCAACGGCCCAGGCAGCAGGGACATGCCGAGGCCTTCGCCCTGAGAAGGGATGAGCCTCGGACCACGGTAGACGAACCCTCCGTTCACGGGATCTTCTTGTAGCAACAGCGGCGTATCGAGATCTAAGACTTCGAATCCTTTCATTCCCAACGCCAAGCTGAACGAGCATCCCATCGCAAGTCTGGTCTCCACCATGCCGCCGATCATGAGCTTGAGCCCGTTCGCCAGCGTATAGTCGGCGATCGAACGAGCTTCGACCATGCCAGTCTTCATGATCTTGATATTGATGTAGTCCGCCGCCTTGCGGGTGATGACTTTTTCCGCATCGGCGATCGAGCGCACGGATTCATCCGCTGCGACCGGGACCTTTGTCTCCGATCTGATCCTCGCCAATCCATCCAGGTCCTCGCGTATCACGGGCTGCTCGAGCAGGACCAGCCTTCCGCCAAAGCCCTTGACCGCTTCGGCGAAGGCGATGCATTCCGCTTGGGAGAATCCCTGGTTCCCATCTCCGATAAAGGCGATGTCCGGAAGGGCATCATGGACCGCACGCAAGCGCCGGACATCCTCGTGCACGTCTCTTCCGACTTTCATTTTGAAGAGGCGAAATCCTTTGGCATGCCAGTGACGGGCCAATCGGATGGTCGTGTTGATGTCACAAATGGGAATCGTGATGTCCGTTTCCCGCTCCCGCACGTCGGCCGCTCCCCATAGCGCCCACATCGGCATGTGGCGGACGCGGCACAAGGCATCGATGATCGCGCATTCGAGGGCGCATCTGGCCGCTGGCTGTGCAGGCGCAATCTCGCGCATGAGCCGTCCGATTTCCTCAAACCGATCGGCTGACTGACCGAGTACCGCCGTGCTGAGTTGCTTCAACGATCCGATGCAGGCGAGGCGATCCTCTCCGCTCACCTCGGGGAAAGGCGCGGCTTCTCCATAGCCCTGCACGCCTCCGGACAATGTGACGCGAACGAAGACATTCTCGGCCGCCAGCCGGCTTCCGGTCGCCACGACGAACGGATCTGTGAGCGGTAGATCGACCGGCCAGAATGCGATTTGGCGAATGGTCAGCATGTGTGGACGTGAGGGCCGTCATCGTACGCGGTTGCGACGTCTGAAACTAGTCGAAAGCGCCGCGCCGTGAGGGGAAGGCTACTTGACTTGAGAGAGGCGCCTGACAGACAAACAACGAGGTTCGGGGTTCAATACGAGGACGGAATGAGGAGCGTTCTAATTCGCGCAGGTCTTGTCGTTGCGAGCCTCGTCTTTCTTCTGACGGCGGCATGGGCGCTCCTTCCCGCGATCGTGTCACATATGTGCGCAGAGTGGCTCAGGGGCCACGGGTTTGAGCGGGTCTCGCTCCGGCTCAGCCCGCCGGGTCTGTCTACAATGTTGATCGATGAATTAAAGATGGAGCGGCCCGTGAATGGCGAGCGGCTCCTGGTTGAAGTACGGGGTGCTGCGATCGAGTACAGCTTGGCTGGGCTCTGGTCGAAACGAATCGACCGGGTTGCGCTCCAGCATGTCACCGTCGGCTTGCGGAGACTCAGTCCACCGGAATTGGATGCCGATACGGTCTTGCAGAGAGAAAGCGCGGGGTCGGATGAAACTCCTGCTGCGCTGTCCGTCAGCGATCTCTTGCAGCGCCTTCCGGCGGTGCCGTTGGCCGAATTGGACCTCCGAGAATTGATCTTCATCCGAGAGGCTGCCACCGGTCCATTCCGCCGTATGACGATTCGCGGAAACCTGCGCCAACAGATCGAAGGTTTGTTGGCTGAATTTACGTTGCAGGGCGAGGAGAGGGGGCCCTATCTGCTCCGCGTGTCGGATCTTTCGACGCACATCGTCACGGTGAATCTGGAACGAATCGGATCTGGGTCTCAGCCGATCGTGGTTTGGCGGTCGGAAGCCGCCGCCGCTCAAGACCGGTCGCAGGTCCAAGGTACCTTGGACGTGAACGTTCAGGAATTGGCTCCGGTTCTCGCTTTTCTCATCCCAGCTCTCTCGGAATGGCGCGACATCACCGGACGGGTGCACGCAAAGTGGGCCGGTACGCTGTCGCCGTCGGCAGCAGTGGCGGCCGTTTGGCGTGATCCCGCGACTGCGGTGCAAGGAACGGTGCAGGTCAACATACGAGCAGCACAGGTCAGCGGATTCGGGAGGGATCTTGCCTGCAACTTTACGGCGAGGTTCTCAGGGAACGGGGTCGGAATCCATTGGTCCCTGGATCCCGGAACGCTTCTATCGGGCATGCTGGAGCCCAAAAAAGAATTCCTTCCCGACGCGATCCAGGGCGTTCTTCCCGTCGGCGGCCAGCCGTTTCGCGCGGAAAGCGGACAGACAATCAGCGGCAAGGTTCATTGGACCGATTCCACGCCGGCCTTTTCTGTCAAAGGGCCTCTGGCGGTGTCCTATGACGCCGCACCCGGATCGACGCACGTGGAATTGGTGCTCGATCAAGCGATCGGAAGCGGGACGACTGTTACGCAGGCAGAAGCACGCTTCGAGGTTCTGACATCCCTCCCGGACGCCATAGTCCGTCAGCTTTCTGTTCAGCGGCTTTCGTTGCGTCTGGCCGGGAACCTGAGGTTGCGCAACGAGCGGCTCGAGGGAACCGTTGAGCCGTCGTCGGCGCTGAGCGCCGTCGGATTTCGTCACGGCCCCGTGCGGTTCGGGCGCGCCGTCATTGAGGTTCGCGATGCGCTTCCGTTTACGGTTGACCCAAAGAAGGGCCTCTGGACAGTTGAACGCTCCACGGTCATGCTTCGGATCTCGGATCTCTTGATCGGCGACTTTCAACTTTCGCTACCGAAGACGAAGGCCGTGGTACAGCAAATCACGGGCTCGCTCGCCTCATGGGGCGGCGAAGGAGCCATACTGGTGGAAGGCTTGGTGCTGAAACGCTTCGCAAGTGAGAGTGAGCCCATTGATGTGGACATCCGTGTATCAGCTCAACCGGCCCTGCTCAAGGCGGCGATTGATGCAGGAAACCAGAAGAAGACTGTCACCCTGGACGCTCGGATCGCGCACGAACTGAAGACCGGTCGTGGCGATTTCCACGCATCACTGAGCCCGGTGGTCTTCGGCGTCGATGCGTTTCGCGTCGACCGGGTGTGGAGACCCTGGCCGCTGCCGGTCGTGGTGAACTCCGGCAGGCTGCGTGGAACTGTCGACCTCGGCTGGGATCTCGGCAAGGGATCCGGACTGTTGTTGAAGACGGGCGCGGCTGAAGTGGAGTTGGATCGGATCACGGGGCAATATTCCCAACTCCGCGTCTCCGGTCTCAGCACGACGCTGTCCTTTCGGGTCAAACCAGGAGGTACCATTTCAACGACACGTCCCGCCCAGATCAAGATCGCCTCGGTGAGCCAAGGACTTCAGTTGACCAATGTGTCATTCTCCACTGAAGTCGAGTGGGCCAAACTTGAATCGCTCCCCGTCGTCGAGGTCCGGGACATCGGTTGCGAGACGCTGGGCGGTCACCTCACCAGCCAAGGGGTCCGAGCGGACCTGGGGCGCCGGCCCTTTTCGTTCACAGTATTGGCACGAGCGCTCGATCTTTCGGAGATTTTGCGATTGGAACGACAAAAGGGCCTGCAGGGTTGGGGGCTTCTCGACGGAACAATCCCCATGACGGTGACCGACAAGGGGATCACCGTCAGAGACGCATTTCTGGAAGCTCGTCCGCCGGGAGGAATCATCCAATATCAGCCGGACGAAGGAACGAAGTCGGTCACAGCGGCCTCCTCCAATATGGATTGGGTGCTCAAAGCGCTCAACAACTTTCACTATAATATGCTACAAGTTGGGGCGCGGTATTCTGCGGATGGGATCCTGAACCTTGATACAAAGCTGGAGGGCCGCAATCCGAATCTCAAGCAGGTTCCTCCGGTCCATTTCAATCTAACGGTGCAGGAAAATATTCCGGCATTGATGAAAAGTCTCCGGCTGATAGAGGACGTGGAAGGTTCCCTTCGCGAACGTGTGCTGCAGCCTTAGCATTGCGGGAGCAATCATGAAGCGAGTTCGCCAACATTTCATGTTGCCACTGTCGGGTTGGACCCTTGTCGTGGCTCTGATGAGCGGATGTACCCCCAGAGTGGAGGTGGAACCGCCCGATAAGCCGATTACGATCAATCTGAACGTGAAGATCGACCACGAAATTAAAGTGAAGGTGGATAAAGAACTTGATCAGGTCTTGTCCAGCAAGAGCGGGCTGTTCTAGCAAGAACGGAACGGCTCACAGGCAAGGCCGCTGTTCGATAGTCGGAGGACTTCGATGGATTCTCGCCCTTTCACGCTGACCGTAGGTGCAGTCATGTGCGTCCTTTCGATGGCGTCCGCCGCCTTCGGGATCTCGCTAGAAGAGGCGAAGGCCAAGGGGTTCGTCGGCGAAAAGCCGAACGGCTACCTCGGGATTGTCATGCCTTCGGGCGATGTACAAGCCTTAACGAACGAAGTGAACCAGAAGCGCCGCCAGGCCTACGAGGACATCGCCAAACGCAACGGGACCCCGCTGAATACGGTCGAGGCATTGGCCGGTGAAAAAGCCATTCAAAACAGCCGTCCTGGGCATTATGTCGAAGGCCCGGGCGGGTGGGTCAGAAAATAGCCGACGACCGCATATGCCGGCGCCTGCTAGGCGTACCGGTCATTGAGCCAAGGCAAAGCCGTGTTCGAATACCCTCGCACTTCCCAGAATCCCTTCTCGTCTTTGTCGGCGAAGGTAATCTCTTTGATCCACTTAGCCCCTTTCCAGGCGTAGCGTTTCGGGACGATGACTCTTGCCGGCCCGCCGTGCTCCTTCGTCAACGGCCTGCCGTTCCATTTATACGCCAGCAGGACATCGCCGTCATCGCACGCTTCCAGCGGAAGATTGGTCGTGTAGTCGTCGTAGGATTTGAACAAAACGAATTTGACAAGTGTAAGCGGTCTGACTACCGAGATGAGGTGCTGAAATTTCACTCCCTCCCATTCGTTGTCGTAGCGGCTCCAGGACGTCACGCAGTGAAAGTCGGACACGTCCTTGCTTTGCGGCTGGGCCAAGAACTCGTCCCAGCTCCAGGTGATAGGGTTGGCCACGAACCCGCCGATCCTGAGCCGCCATTCCGAGAGAGGGATGTCCGGCTTCAACCCCAAATCCAACACGGGCCAGGTTTCAACGAGGTGTTGTCCGGGCGGCAATCGGTCGTCTCCCACGTCGAACACTTCGCGCTCTTCGCCGCCTCGCCTCGCTTTAGCCCATTGTTCTTTTGTCTTGGTCAATCGGTTGTCTTCCATGCGTGCCTCCTCCTTCAGGGTAAGGCAAGGACGCACTTGGTGACAAGCTGCTCCTGAGCCGGCGCACGCCGGGCCTAAGCCATTGTCTCTGCTAATGATCGGCGACCTGCTACACTTGATAGGTTCCGAGGAGAGGGGTTAAACAGACATGAATCGGCTGACGCTGAGTGGGTTCTGCTTGATGGCAATCGCGCTCGCTTTCGTTGTCCCAGTTGAGGCAACGTCGAGCGTCAAGAAGGGAAAGCAGGCATCGTCAGTTCCGCCGCACAAGCAAGTGCTTCTGAAAGAAACCGGCAGGACCGAACGCGGTTCAGAACCGGCTCCTCCACACCGGGCCAACCGTAGCTCACAGGCCAAAACAGTGCATCCGAAAGGCCATAGGGTGAAGATTCACAAGAAGGTCGATGCCGTTGTCGTTCCTAAGATCGATCGTTCTTACCATGGCCTGTTAAAGACTGACCACCGGTACGAAACACGTCACGGCCATCAGACGTCAGGTATCCGATATCCAGAAGCGCACAATCTGGCTCGTGAGCACTTTGAAGAGTTGGATCGAAACCGTGACGGTCTGATCGACCCCGTTGAGCAAGCGTTCGGGCGTTTGGACATGGAGCGCGATCTTTCGATCCGCCGCCCGTAGCTCTGCCCAATCTCCCCCTTTCCGTCAGGCAGTGTCCTCAGAAGAGGCCCTCGAGATGCCTGACATGTGCTGCCGACTCCACTTATGGTCTCCAGACTCAAGCGAAGCCTCCTCCCGGCACAAGAGGAATCTCTCTGAGTGAACAAAGCAGATGCGTGTTCCTCGTTTCTCGAAGTACAATGTGCCTTCCCCTTCAGGCGGAAACCAACGAATACAGGAACGAATGGCCCAATCCCGAGATATGGGGACGGTAGCATGAAGACGTCGGGGGATGCTGCGGGTATCACTGAGCAACGGCTAGTCCTCCCTGACGACGAGTACAACCGAGCCCTTGTCCGCAATGTCCATCCTCAAGACTGGATCAACCCGGAGCCGGATGGGCGCTACAATATCGCGGTCATTGGGGCAGGCACCGCCGGTCTGATCACGTCGATCGTCGCGGCAGGCTTGGGTGCCAAAGTCGCTCTCATCGAGAGGCACCTCATGGGCGGGGATTGCCTCAATGCCGGGTGTGTGCCGTCCAAGGGCATCATCCGCGCCGCCCGGGCCTGGGCAGATCTGAAAAAGTCGGAAACCTTCGGGCTTCACCTACCGCCCGGCGTAAAATACGATTTCGGAGCGGTCATGGCCCGAATGCGTCAGATACGGGCGAGAATCAGCCAGAACGACTCGGCCCATCGCTACACAAAGCTGGGGGTTGACGTGTACATCGGCCGGGGGTTCTTCACCGGGCCGGAATCGATACAGGTCGAGGGACCGGCAGGCCATCGCAAACTCTTATTCAGCAAGGCGGTTATCTGCACCGGGACGAGAGCGTCACATCCTTCGATCCCGGGCTTGAAAGAAGCGGAATACTTCACCAACGAGACGGTGTTTTCGCTTACCGAGCTTCCGAAACGGCTCGCTGTAATTGGGGCGGGACCGGTTGGTTGTGAATTGGCCCAGGCGTTTGCACGATTCGGCAGTGAGGTTCACCTGATCGAAGCGTTGCATGGCATCATGCCCAACGAAGATCCGGATGCTGCTGCCGTAGTGGAGGCGCAGATGCGCCGAGATGGAGTAAACCTCCTGTGCTGCAGCAAGGAGTTGGGTGTCGAACACCTCAACACCGGGAAACGCCTGACCATGAATTCGCACGGCCAACAGTATGCATTGACGGTCGACGAGATGCTCGTCGGTGTAGGCCGCGCGCCGAACGTTGAGCGCCTCGGTCTGGAAACGGCCGGCGTGGCATACAACCAACAGGGGGTTATCGTGAATAAGCGCTTGCAGACGTCGAATTCGAGGATCTTCGCGGCTGGTGATGTTTGTTCGCGCTACAAGTTCACACACGCGGCCGATGCGATGGCGCAAATCGTCATCCAGAATGCGCTCTTCCCTCACCCGCTCGGTCTCGGCTATGCGAGCGTGGAGGATCTCACAATGCCGTGGTGCACCTTTACCGACCCCGAGGTGGCCCACGTGGGCCTGTATGAGCGGGATGCAAAGGCGAAGGGCATCGAAGTAGAGACGTACACGTATCACCTCAATGAGGTGGACCGGGCCATTCTGGATGGGCAAGAAGAAGGGTTCGCGCGCATCCATATTCGAAAGGGAACCGACCAGATTCTCGGGGCCACGATCGTGGCCTCGCATGCCGGGGATCTGATCAGCGAGTTTGCCGTTGTCATGAAGGCGGGCGGCGGAGCCAAAACAATCGCCGGGACCATTCACCCCTATCCGACTCAGGCCGAGGTCGCCAAGAAGGTCGTCAATCTGTGGCGCAAGGCACATTTCACTCCACGTAGCCGGCAGATCCTGACCAGGCTGTTTGCTTGGATGCGGCGTTAATCCGTCTCACCAGGATCAGATGGGGCCCATGAGATCGCTTGTCTGGGCGGTATTGATCTTCACCGCGACTACGGCGCGAGCGGAAGGCCCACTACTGGAAGTGGGGAAATTCTCCTCCGATCGCCCGGGATCCGCTTTACCGGATGGCTGGAAGCCTCTTGCCTTTAAGAAAGTGCCAAAGCCCACAGAGTACCAACTCGTGAAGGAGGGCGACATCGTGGTGGTCAAAGCTGTCAGCGACGCGTCTGCTTCGGGTCTGACGAAGGAAGTCAGCATCGATCCTCACGAGTTTCCTATCGTCCGGTGGCGATGGAAGGTCGAAAATCTGATCAAGACCAGCGACATCCACCGGAAGGCAGGCGACGACTATCCGGCACGGTTGTACATTACCTTCGAGTATGAACCTGACAAAGTGGGTCTTGGAAAGAAGCTGAAGTACAAAGCGGGACAGGTGATTTTTGGCGAGATTCCGATTGCCGCGTTGAACTACATCTGGGATACCCAGGCTCCAGTCGGCACGATCGTCGAGAACGCCTTCACGGACTTCGCCCAAATGGTGGTCGTCGAGAGCGGCTCGAAAAACGTCGGCCAGTGGGTTCAGGAAGAGCGGAACGTCTTTGAAGACTATACGCGGGCCTTTGGGGAAGAGCCCCCTCGGATCAATGGTATTGCGATCATGACCGATACCGACAACACCAAGGAACGGGCCGTCGCGTACTACGGGGACATTCAGTTCGTGAGGCAGGCGAAGTAGACTGTGAAAAAACGAAGAGGCCGACCTGTTCAGGTCGGCCTCTCAAGGACACCGGCCGCGCCCGGGCGGGTGCGCGGACTCATCAAACTTATTGGATCGAATTCGCGAAGCCGCCTCGCGTGATTTCGGCGCGAACGGTGTCGCCCACCTTCTTCTGCTTGATGTGCTTCGTACCCTGCCCGACGTGGAGCTTCACCTGGTTACCCTCGTAGTCTTCGACTGTATAGGCGTTCCCATCGATGCTCTTGATTTTGCCACCGATGGTCTTCCAAGCCGGACCAGGCTTCTCATCGTGCTGTCCCGCCTTGGGAGCCGGGGAAGTTTGAGGCACCGATCCCATCGAGGACGCTGCTGCAGCCGCCGATGAATACGATCGGGATTTCTTGGGGCTCTTGGCCATGGCCGGAGCCGCCGCCAACGCCATTGCGATAACCGCCACCGCCAGTGCGTACATGGTTGTTTTCTGCCCTGTTTTCATGCTGAGTCCTCCTTACTTGAATTTGCGCCGAACGGAAGAGCCGTCAGCAAAGCATGTGCCGAAATGTGACGAGGTGTCGCACCCACGAAAATACGGGCAGTTACACTGCGCGAGGTTCCTGATTCTCTCCACATGAAGATGGAACGTAAAAAAAACGGCATAAACCTGTGCAATTCTGATCAAGGCTCATGTGGTGCGTACTCTTGAACCAGCGGGCAGGAAATGGGTCGTACGGCTCGCCTTTGGGTCGGCCATGCCAAGGGGTCGCGGCCTGGTGCGGGGGCCTAGTCTCACTAACGCGGCCAATCAAAACGCCCTCTATCTCTGATTGAAGGTGCCTTGTTACAATCAGGCCCCTTGAATGCCAGCCCCCTGAGACAGGATCTCTTTCACCGGCTTCCCCCTGCTCACTATCGACTGCTGCGTGAACTGGGCCGCCTGGCCGACGAGAATCATGTCCGCCTCTATCTCGTGGGCGGAGTCGTCCGGGATCTCCTCTTGAACAGGCCGACCGGCGATTTAGACTTCGCGGTCGAGGGCGATGGGATTGCGTTTGGCCGTGCGGTTGCCGACCGCTACAGGGCCGGCTTGACGGTCTTCGAACGGTTCGCGACGGCACGGTTGACGTTGCCTGGAGGCCAGAAGGTCGATATTGCGTCTACGAGGAGCGAATCCTACGCGCAGCCCGCCGTGCTTCCGAACGTCAAGCCATCCTCTCTACGGGACGATCTTGGGCGGCGGGATTTCACGGTTAACGCGATGGCCTTGCAGGTCAACGACTTTCAATTTGGTCTCTTGCACGATCCCTACGGAGGTCAGCGGGATCTGAGATCGAAGACGTTGCGCATCTTGCACGAGAGAAGCTTCTCGGATGACCCGACACGCGTCTTCCGCGCAGTGCGCTTCATGCATCGCTTTGGCTTTCGCCTGGAGCCGGCGACCCGGCGTCTGCTCGTGCAGGCGGCTGCCACGAGAATGATCGACCGCTTGTCGGGTCCGCGGCTCGCCAACGAGGTCTTTTTGCTCCTGGGCGAGCGCCATCCGGAGAGGGTCGTCCATCAACTCGTGAAGCTGCGGCTTCTGCGTTTTCTGCATCCTCGTGTCACATACGGCCTGCAAACCAAGCGGTTGTTCTTAGCCCTGCCCCGCGCCTTGAACTGGTGGCATCAGGGACCCGATGCTTCAGTCGTTCAGCGTCCGTTCGTGTACCTGATGGCGCTGCTCTCGGCCACTGCTCCATCGGTCCGACGATCGATCGCGAAGCGCCTACAACTCTCTTCTGCGCGGTGTCAGGCCCTCGAAATGGCCGGTGCGGCGACGGAGCGGATGGCAGCTCTCCTGTCGGCGCGCGAGCCCTTGCGACGATCGCGGGTCTATCGGCTGCTGGCTGATGTACCGGCGGAAGCGATGGTTTTGGCCCTGGCCAAGAGTCGCGTCAATCATGGAACGAAGGGATTCAGACGAACCCGAGACCGGCTCCGCGAGTATCTGCTTCGAGACCGCTACACGGCGATCGCCGTACGCGGAAGTGATCTGGCCCGGCTGGGCCTCAAACCTGGACCTGCATACAAACGGATCCTCGATCGAATCTTAGAGGCACGGCTGGATGGGAGAATCAGCACGGACCATGAGGAACGTGAGATGGCAGAGCGGCTCGTCAATCGTGCGCGGTCGGCGCTTGAGAACGTGGTTCAGCGAGGCTTGAACAGGGTGGTTGATAGGAGCGATCGATCCTCCTCGCCTCCTCGCGACGGGTCGGCCGCCGGGTGAATGCAGCGTTTTCCGGTCTGCTCTTCGCCGAGGGGGATGATCCGATTGGCACGCCGCCTGCTGACTCACAAGTAGGCGACCGGACGTCAAGCGATGCCGTGAGGCTCTTGGCCGTCCTCGCTGTTGTCGGGGCATTCACGTGCATCAGGTCGCACCATAGGACGTGAATCGATATGGCGTCTCCCCTCGGTCATGCTGCCGTCGCGATCACAGCGTTCGTCGCCTGTCGTCTGCCGCCTCATTCGTCTCGTTATTGGTTGCTCGGGATCGCATGTTCGGAAGCGCCCGATCTGGACGTCGTGGGCTTTTGGCTCGGCATCCCGTACGAATCGATGTTGGGTCATCGCGGGCTGACCCATTCTCTGCTGTTTGCCATTCTGTTCAGTTGGGTCATCGCACACTGGGCCGCTCGATGGGGGGCAGTCGAGTATCGACGACTATGGACTTACCTGTTTGTCGCGACGGCATCGCACGGAGTTTTGGACGCGCTCACGACCGGCGGACTCGGCGTGGCGTTCTTCGCACCCTTCACGAACGACAGGTTCTTTTTCTCGGTTCACCCGATCAGGGTGAGTCCCCTTGAACCAAGCCTCGTGTTCGGGCCTATCGGACTTGCCGTGCTGAAGAGTGAAGTGCTGTGGATCGATATCCCCTGTGCATTGTTTCTCCTGGTATGGAAAGTGGCCGGCCGAATCCAAGGCAGAGCGAAATCAGGCTAGTCACCGCTCCGGCCCTTCATTCAAAGGGACGAACCCCGCGGCGATCTCATGAGGCAGTAGGAGCGTAACGTGCGCCCGATGCGTCTCGTCGGGTTGGATGAGGGCGAACCATGGGACCGGCTGCGGGATCGGGTTGGGGGCGATGGTGAGCAGCGCGGGAAAATCAATCAGCGGAGAGACGGTCGGCTGGGCTGCGAGTCTGATCCTGAACGCCATCAAAATGTCGCGAAGCCTGGAAACGCGCTCTGTCTGTTGACACAGACTCTTGAGCCGCGGGGGGTTGATCTTCCGTGCGCCCCCTTACTTCGTCTTGCTGGAGTGTCGTCTGCGCGGGCAACGCCTGCATAATTCCGGCGTACACGCGGCGGGCCTT
>DASTSI010000203.1:0-21929 GCA_035760745.1 Nitrospira sp.
TTCATCGGTCTCCGTCAGATCGAGCTCGATCGGCTCATCCTTCAGCACGCCTTGCGCGTCCGCGATGATGTTGACAACGGGTCGTTCCGCGTTGGCTTTGTCCAAAGCCGGTTTGGTGACGACCGCCAATTCATCCGTCTCGAGCATGACCAGGCTCCCGATCGGGATGATGCCGACGCAGTTGACGAAGAGCTTCAACAGGACCGGGTCGAACGAGGTTCCGCTCTTGCCGAACATGAATTTGAGGACGTTCGAGGGCGACATGGGCTCCCGGCGGTAGACCCGCGATGACGTCATGGCATCATAGCAGTCGGCAATGGTCACGATGCGGCTGGAGAGGGATTGTGTCCATGGTATGGCAAGCTTGGGATAGCCCGAAAAATCATAATTCATGTGATGCTCGAAGGAGGCGGCAGCCATCCGGTCCGGCACGTTCGCCAGTCCGCGGAGTTCGATGAGGGTCAGCACGCCTTCCACCGGATGCGTCCGCATCAGGTCCCATTCCTCTTTCGTAAACTCGCCGGGCTTGTTCAGCACCTCGAGTGAAATCGCGCACTTCCCTACGTCGTGAAAGAGCGCCGCCAATCCGAGGTCGGCCAGTTCGACCTTGGGGTATCCCGCTCTGTTGCCCAAGGCCATCGAGAGCAGCGCGACGTTGACCGAATGATTGTGCGTATATTCATCATGGCAGCGAAGGTTCGTGAGCCCGAGGATCGTCGATTCGTCCTGTATCATCAGATCGATGATGTTTTGAATCGCGCGCTTGGCTTGCTTGAAATTGAGGGTGCCGCGATCCCGGGCCGATTGCGCCAGGTTGCCGAGCGCTCCCATCGCCTTCCCGTAGGCCGCTTTGCTGTTGGCCTTCGTCTGTAAATTACGCTCGGCGTCCCGTCCTGCGCGTCCCGGCCCGATCTCTCCCTCCTTGAGCATCAGCTCTCTCGGATCTTCGATGGTGATGCTCGAGATGCCGGCCTGCGCCAATTCGCGTCGGAGATCCTCCACCGTTTTTGTCGCCGGATCGAGCGAGACGAACAAGTAGCCGAATTCTCTGACGTCCCTGGACGTGACCGTGCCCGAAAAGGTAATGCCTCCGATCTTCCATCGGCTCATCGCGTCGAGAATGCTCGTGATCACCGTCATTTGCTGCGCGTTCACCTTCAAGTGGCTGTCCCCAAGAAAGAGAAAATCGTTCTGCAGGCGCAGCGTAACCGGTTGATCGTGGGTCAAGGTCTGGACAATGGTGAGGAGCGCCTCGACGGGTTTGTCGAGGGCTGCGTTGGTCCGGCCGTGTATTCGAGACGTTTTGATGAGCGTGTTGAGATGGGTGATGAGCTGGAATCCCAGCATCGCCATCTGCTGATCGAGGATGTCGCCGGCTTCCGACCCTTGGGCGATCTTTTGCGAGAGCGACTTTTCGTGCGTGAGGAGGGGCTGAACCGGCTCGCTCTCCACGCGGGCTTGATGACTGTTCTGATCTTCCATTGTCCCGTCTATCCCTATGAGGCGGCTGCAATCTGCTGCTTGCCCTGGGATTGCCTGCGGATCTGCGCGAGCGCCATCGCGCAAGCCTGACGAATCGCGCTCCCACCCTTTTTTTGTCCTAACTCTAGTGTCGCGACGGCTTTCGGCGTGGCGAGCTTGGCCAAGGTTTCTGCAGCCAGAATCGCCAGCTCCTCCTTCTTCTTCCGATTCGTCCAATGCCACTCGGTCAGGAGCTGCTCCCAGTGGGGAACGGCTTCGTCCGAGCACGTCGCACGAACCGCCTGGTACACGATGCGCTTTTCGCTCAACGACCGCTCCAGAAACTCGTCGGAAGAGAGCAATGCCGACCAGGAGGAGAAGGACGCCGTATACTGACCACCTGTCAGGACCTTGAGCGCCGCGAGCCGGACGGTCTCATCGGCGTCGCTCGCGAATGCAACAAGCTTGAGTCCGCTTCCGCTTGGCCGCAGAATGCTCAATGCCCTGATCACTTCCCTTCGGACGAGAGCGTCGGGGTACCGGGCGATTTTCTCGATCGGTTCGGCGAACTTCGGGTCATTCCACTTGATGAAAATCGACAAGACGTTCTTGACGTATGCCGGCCGCCTGTCCGAGAGCGCCTTCACGAGCGGCTCGGGCCGTTCCCTGCCCAGCGTGGCGAGCGTCTCGGTTACGATCGCCTGATGGGCGGGAGACTCCAGGCCTGCCAACAGCGAGCAGAGCGTCGGAATCGCATCGGGCTTCAGGAGGAAGAGAAAGGTCGAGAGACCCTCGGTGTTCGGGTTCGGCGTCCGGTTCAGGTACAGCTCGACCGCCTTCAAGCGCTCGGGAATGCCCAGACGGTCGAAGAGCAATCGCAACTGCTGTTTGTGCTCGTCCGAGAGATCGGGACGCACCGCTTCTGTTTCATGAAGCAGACTCAGGACGCTTTCGAGCACCGTCCACTTCCCTTCGCGAATCAACGAGTCCACGACGCTCTCCCACAAGCTGAATAATTTCGTCAGCAGGGTTGAAGAGCGCTCCGACGCGAGAATCGCGGTCGCCATGTCCAGGACATGCAGTGTCGAATCTCGCTCGGTTTCCGCGGTGATTTCCTTCGCCAACGCCGCGAGTTCCTCTTCCGTCACCTCATAGCCGATGAGGTTGGACTTGAACCGCGATTGCGATTGGCCGCCCGGACCGGATGAGCCGGTGTCCGACCCGCTCGGATGACTTTTCCCCTTGCTCTTCTCGCGGTCGAGCAGTTCTCTGAGCGTCGAGTCGGAGGACGTCATCCCCGGGTCCAAGAGCAGAAAGCCCTCGCCGCTTCCGGACGCCTTGGCGACTTCCTCGGCGGTCACGATCGTCACGGTTTGGAGGTTCTTCGACCACAAGCGCGTGACGATGTCGTCGTCGTCCTTCGTCGGATCGAGCCCGCCCCACAGCGAATCCAGAAAGAAACTGAGATCGTCTTGCGTCAAGCCTTGATGCAGTACGAGCTCGCGGATGCCGTCGGCGTAGAGTTTGAAGGCGATACTTTCGGTCCCGCCGTCGTTCTCCGGCTGGTACACGACCTGGTCCCTGCACAGGAGTGCGGACCGCTGCACGAGAAGGGTGAGCTTGGGGTACTGCGACAGGTGCGTCGTCAGCTCCTCGAATAATTGTTGCGAAAACTTGACGGCAACGGGGTTCGTCGAGCCGTACGTGCGGTTGGATTTGGCGGTCTTGTCCAGGAGTTTCAGGAGCCGCTTCACCGAAGTGATTTCGGGATCTTCCGTTGATTTGGCGGCCGCGGCCTCGGCGATCATCTGCTGCGCTTTTTCGAGCTCGGGCATAGAAGTACACCTACCTGGCAGGCCGCGATCCGTCAAGGAAATCGCCGTTCTTCCGCTCAGTCTGCCGCGTTCGACCGCAAATCTCCGGCATTGCGGCGCGGACCTCGCGGCGATACACTCTTCGTCTGAGTTTCGCCGTGCGACGCGACATGACGGATGGCGGAAGGATGACGTACGACATCATCTGCTTCGGCGACAGTTTGACCGCGGGATTTCAATCACCCTCCCCGGAGCACCCGGCCGGGGCAGAAACTCCGTATGGGCGCTTCCTCCAAGAACGGCTGGGACCGCGGGTGCAGATTCATATCAGCGGAGTCTGCGGAGAATTGACGGCCGAAATGGCCATGCGGTTTCGGCGCGACGTGCTCGCGCACCGGCCGCGGTATGTCGTCATCTTGGGCGGGACCAACGACCTAGGATGGAATGCGCGGCCAGCGGATGTCATGAGGAATCTTCTTAAGATGTACGAACAGGCACGCGCAGACGGCATTGTCCCGGTGCTCGTCACCGTGCCATCGATACGCGTGGAAACTGACGGGGGAGGGAAGGACGCACGGCACTGGGTCGAGGATCATCTGAACCGGCGCGACGAGTTGAACGGGCTGATCATCAATTACGGCCAAACGAGAAAACTGCCTTGCGTGGATCTCTTTGCCGCGACGGCGGAGCCTGACACAAGACTCCTGGCCGCGGACTACTCCAATGACGGCCTCCATCTGACGACGTTGGGGTATCGAACGTTCGCCGGCCTCCTGTGGGATCAGGTCTTTTCCGGCGCATTCGGTCCTCATGACTGACGAGACGATCCATGATGTCGCCGACCGGGATTTCGATCGTCTGGTCGAGCAGGCCCCGGGTCTTGTCCTCGTCCAGTTCTGGAAACCGGGTTGCGGTCATTGCCGGTCGCTGCTCCGGCAGCTCACGCTGCTGAAAGAGGAGGTCGGCACCGAGTTGACGATCGTGAAGATGAACGTGGAGGAGAATTTCCAGCTCCCTGCTGAGCTGGGAGTCGATTCCCTCCCGGCGTTGGCGCTCTACCGGGATGGAACGTTTGACCGCTTTATTGGCGGGATCGGGACGAAGGACGAGATTTGGAGACAGGTACGAAGCGCCGGCTGACTGAGTGCGGCTCCGGCCGCCGCCGGGACTTACAGCGTTCTCCAGGTTCTTCCGTCTTCCTGGATCATCCGGTCCGCCTCGACCGGTCCCCAGGTGCCCGCCTGATACTCAGGGAGCCAGCGCGCGCCCTGTTGCTGCCACCCTTCGAGGATATTCGTGATCCAAGCCCATGACGCTTCGACGGCATCCCGACGCATAAAGCGGGAGGCGTCTCCGGCCATGACATCCAACAGCAGCCGTTCGTAGGCTTCGGGTGACGGTCGCCCGAACACCTCGCTGTACCGAAACTCCATCTCGACCGGATGGGTCTGCTCCCTGGTCCCGGGCACACGGGAGACGATCCTCAGCGACAATCCCTCCTCGGGCTGGATCCGAAGCGCGAGGACGTTCGGCGGCTGAGGATGTTGCGCGTTCGCGTTGAAGAGAATTTGCGGAATCTCTTTGAACTGCACGGCGACCTCGCTCGCCCGTCGCGGGAGCGCCTTTCCGGTCCTCAGATAGAACGGCACGCCCGACCACCGCCAGTTCTCCACATAGCATTTCACGGCGACGTAGGTTTCGGTCGTGCTGTTCGGGTTCACACCGTTTTCCCGCCGATACCCGGGAACCGGCTGCCCGTGAATCGACCCGGCCGCGTACTGGGCGCGGACAGTGTAGCGCTCGACGTCCTTGCCGACGATCGGGCGGAGGCACCGAAGGACTTCCATCTTGGCATTGCGGACGACGTCGGGATCGAGCGAGTAGGGAGGCTCCATGGCGACCAGACAGAGCAGCTGCAGAATGTGATTCTGCACCATGTCGCGCAGGGCGCCCGCCTCTTCATAATAGGTGGCCCTGGTCCCCACGCCCTCGGCTTCGCTGACGGTGATCTGGACGTGATCGATATATTTGTGATTCCAGATCGGCTCGAAGATGCTGTTGGCGAACCGTACGACCATCAGATTCTGGACGGTTTCCTTTCCGAGATAATGATCGATCCGGAAGATTTGCGACTCATCGAAGACCCGGCCCGTCACGGCGTTGATCTCTTTGGCGGAGGCCAGGTCACGACCGACGGGTTTCTCCACGATGATGCGGGCATAGGGACGATCAGCCCCCGGCCTGACGGCAAGCCCGGATTTCTCCAATCCCTCGCATACGATGGCGAAGGAACTGGGCGGGATGCTGAGATAAAAGATTCTGTTCCCGGGCAATCCGAAGGTCCGCTCGATCTCTTCTACCCGCGTTTTCAGCTTGGCATACGTGTCGGCATCCTCATTTTCCCCCGCCAAGTAGAAAATATGCTGCGAAAACACCCTCCACTTTTCTTCATCCACCGCCTGGCGGGAGAACGTCTGCAGGGCCTCCTTCAGGGTGTCGCGATACTGCTCGTCGGTCATCCGCTTCCGGCCAAGGCCGAGGACGGCATAGTTCGAGGGGAGGAGGCCGTCGAGAAGGAGATTATAGAGCGCCGGAATCAAGCGGCGGCGGGCCAGATCCCCGGAGCCGCCGAAAATCACGACGGTGCACGGCTCCACCGGCGGCAACGTCTCGGAAGAGGGCTTGATATCGACTTTGGTGACGGGAGGCATTACCGCCTTACGGCATGTCCGCCGAATGCGTTACGAAGCGCAGCCAACATTTTCTCGGCAAACGATTCTTCCTGGCGAGAACGGAAGCGTGTGAAGAGCGCGGTGGTCAAGGTCGGCACCGGCACGGCTTTCTCGATCGCCTCGGCAACCATCCATCGGCCCTCACCGGAGTCCTGCACGTAGCCTTTGAGGTGTTCCAGCTTGGGGTCCTGCTTGAGGGCGCCGGCGGCCAATTCCAAGAGCCAGGACCGGACGACGCTGCCGTGCATCCAGAGATCCGCGATACGAGCCAAGTCCAAGCCGTATCCGCTCTTCGACATCAACTCAAAGCCCTCTGCATAGCCCTGCATCAGGCTGTACTCGATCCCGTTGTGCACCATCTTCACGTAGTGGCCGGCTCCCACCGATCCCACGTGGGCCCAGCCGCGCTCGGGCGCGAGCGTTGTGAAGATCGGCGCCAGGTGCTTGACCGCCTCGTCTTCGCCCCCGATCATCAGACAGTATCCGACCTGAAGCCCCCAGATGCCGCCGCTCGTGCCGGCATCGACGTATCGGATGCCCCGTTTTTGGAGCTCCTTGGCGCGGCGAAGATCGTCATGGAAGCGGGTGTTGCCGCCGTCGACGACGATGTCCCCCGCCTGGAGGAGCGCGGCGACCGCGGCGACGGTCTCTTCCGTCGGCGCACCGGACGGCACCATCACCCAGACGGCGCGCGGGGGGGAAAGCTTGCCGACGAGCTCGGCGAGAGAGGAGCAGCCGATGCAGCCACGAGTCTCCGCCTGTTTGACGGCCTCGGCAACCCGGTCGTACACGACGACCCGATGCTCGTCTTTCCTGAGGCGCGTCACCATGTTCATGCCCATTTTGCCGAGGCCGATGAATCCGATTTCCATGACCGTCCTCACCTCCGGAAGTCGCAACCGAGATATTGTAGCAGGACCGCGCGAGGCGCCGATACGGTTGATTGCCTGTCCCCGGCCGGCCCGCCGGGCTCAATCGCGCCGGTCAGTCGATACGGGCCGGATTCGGAACATCCTTAAAGAGAAGATCGGTCAAGTCCCGGCCCAAATTGAGTCGTTCCGCCAGGGTCGTGCCCGAGAGGAAACGTCCGAGGAGTTCGCCCAGCGCCGCGTCGCGGGACACAATGAACCGCGGGACGTCGACCGGCGCGGTGAGCCACAGGCCTCGCAGCCGGAAAAATGCGTTGACGAACTCCTCGAGGAACTGGACCATCAAATAGTTGGCCGTGGCCGGCTTGTCCGCCAGGTCCTGCGCCTTGCCGAGCCAGTGGAGGCATTGCGCCTTCAAACGAATTTGTTCGTTCATGCCGGCAGCGGAGGGTCCTTGACGGAACCGCTGATTCGCCCGGTCGATCAGCTTGGCCCCGATTGCGTCATGATCAAAGAGCAGCCGGCCCTTGCGGAGCAGCGAAGGCAGACGAGGCGAATAGGGAAGCTCCTCCTCGAGTTCCTTGTGTCCATAGTACCGGATGTCGGCCACGCGACCGGCGATGCGGATGATTTCGTGGGTATCGGCATGTCCCTTGACCAGCGCGAGCAGATCCACGTCACTGTGGGTCGTCACCGCGCGCCGTGCCCCCGAACCAACGAGAATCACGCTCACGAGATCACCGCCTCGGCGTCCCCGGACGTGCCGGAGCGCGATGTTCACAATCTGCTCATATCCCGGTTCGTTGACGGCGTCCGGCTGATCCGGCGGTTCCGGCACCTCGACCAGTTCCGCCTGTAACTCTTCGCGTGTCGGCACAGTGCGTTCGGTTTCCATGCTAGAGGCCTATCGCGGCGATTGCTCCATGGCGTGAATCCGCTCCTCCAGCGAGTCGAGCCACCGCTCGAAGGGTTCGTCGGCGTCGACGACAATTTCGAGCTTGCCGTTCGGTAAGCGCCGGACATGGCCGGGGCTCTGAGTCGACAGCGGGATCTCCACCCACTCCCGGTTCATGCCGAGCCGGTCGGTGACCTCGAGAATTCGACTGATCTGCGAGAATGTCACCGTCTCCAGTCGCATCAGGAACCATGAGCCCGGGTGAAGAGCTTGCTTCGCGATTTCGCGCCGGCATTCTAGATTTGGGTCGAAGACCTGTCAACGTCGCGGCCCCGCTCAGCGAAGGACTTTACTCAGAATCTCCGCGGCCGCGTCCACCGCCGAGCCGGACACGTCCAGGTGGGTCACGGCGCGAAAACTTGAGCCACCGATGGCGTTGAGCAGCACACCTTCTCGTTTCAGCGCCTCCACGATTGCTGCGGGACTGAGTCGATGGCCGACGACATCGAAAATGACGATGTTCGTTTCGACGTGCTGGGGGTTGATCACCACGGTTGGGATCTGCTGAATCCGCCTCGCCAGGCGCTTGGCGTTCTCGTGGTCCTCTTTCAACCGTCCCACATGATGCTCCAAGGCGTAGAGGCCGGCCGCGGCCAGGACGCCGGCTTGGCGCATGGCGCCGCCGTACATGCGTCGGAAGCGCCTCGCCCGCTCCATGAGGTCAAGGTCGTTGGTCAACAGCAGGGACCCGGCGGGCGCGCCGAGTCCTTTCGAGAGGCACACAGACACGGTCTCGAAGTGCTGCGCGTATGAGGCGGCGGGCAGCGTCGTGGCCGTGACCGCGTTGAACAATCTCGCCCCGTCCAAATGCATCGGAATGCGACGACCGGACGCCACGGATCGGATCCGTTCGATCGTGGCGAGCGGATAGATGGTGCCTCCCCCGCTGTTGTGCGTGTTTTCCAGGCAGATGAGGGCCGTTTGTATCGTATGGGGGTCATTCGGCCGAATTGCGGCTTCCACTTGTTCGGCCGTCATGAGGCCGCGCTCGCCGGTCACCCAATGCAGTTGGACGCCGGCCAGCGCTCCGGCCGCGCCTTGCTCATACCGGACGATGTGAGCCCTGCTTTCGACGATGATTTCCTGTCCTGGCCGGGTCTGAGCCCGGATCGCCACTTGATTGGCCATCGTCCCGGACGGCATGAACAAGCCGGCTTTCTTGCCGAGCAGCGCGGCGGCGGTCTCCTGAAGTTTATTGACGGTCGGGTCCTCGCCGTAGACGTCGTCTCCGACTTCGGCCTGCGCCATCGCCTTTCGCATGGCGGGGGTCGGCTTGGTGACCGTGTCGCTGCGTAGATCGATGACCGACATGATGCGTCATACAATAACGAGCAGAGACGAAAAAGTCCAAGACGGACCAGGCGCCTCGCCCATTTTTCAGTTGCGCGGCCCGCGAGGCCCCGGCAGGATGCCGCGCTATGCCTGACCTGCGGAAGGCGGTCCAGACCCTCACGGGGGCCGAGACGGAGGAGATCTTGCCCCTCGCCTGGTCGTTCTTCTACTTCTTCTGTCTCCTCTGCGGCTACTACATGCTGCGCCCCGTGCGGGACGAGATGGGGATCGAAGGCGGTGTCCAGCACCTTCCCTGGATGATGACCGCCACGTTCGCCACGCTGGTGGTCGTCACCCCGCTCTTCGGCCTCCTGTCCGCTCGCATTCCACGTCGTCGACTTTTGCTCGTGGTGTACGCGTTCTGTGCCGGAAACCTGCTCCTGTTTTTTTCTCTCATGACGAGCGAGATCGCCCCTCAATGGGTCGCCCGAACGTTTTTCGTCTGGCTGTCCGTCTTCAATTTGTTTGTCGTGTCGGTCTTTTGGAGTTTCATGGCCGATCTGTTCACCCCGGAACAGGCCGCGCGGCTGTTCGCCGTGATCGCGGCCGGCGGAAGTACGGGGGCGATGCTGGGACCGCTGCTGACGACCGGCCTGACGTATGTGCTGCCCATCCCCGCTTTGATGCTGGTATCGGCCGCGTTTCTCGCGGCCTGCATGCTGTGCATTCATCGGCTCGATGTCTGGTCGGGACGGCAACCCGTCCGCGAGCCTGCGGCACAAGACAAGCCGATCGGGGGCGGCATCTGGGACGGCATTCGCTTGGCGCTCGCGTCTCCGTACTTGCTCGGGATCTGCCTGTATCTGTTCCTCCTCACGACCACGGCCACATTCATCTATTTGGAGCAGGCCAAACTCGTGAGTGAGCAGATGCCGTTCGCCGCGACGCGAACCAGGTTTTTCGCGACGATCGATCTCGCCGTCAACGTCATCTCGTTCCTCACGCAGCTCTTCGTCACCAGCCAGATGATCGGCCGCTTTGGCTTGGCGTCGGCGCTCGTGGCGCTTCCTCTCGCCAGCGCCGTCGGGTTTGCGGTGGTCGGTGCGCTGCCGCTGCTGGTGTGCTTTGCATTCTTCACGATCGTTCGCCGCGTCGGGGAATACGCGATCGCCAAGCCGGCACGGGAGGTGCTGTTCACGGTCGTCAGCCGGGAGGAAAAGTACAAAGCGAAGAACTTTATCGATACGGTCGTCTCGCGCGGCGGAGATGCGGTGACCGGATGGGTCGTGAACGGCGTGAAGGCCGTCGGTGGGAGCTCGACCCTGATTGCGTCGGCCCTCGTGCCCCTGGCGCTGCTGTGGGGTCTCGTGGGGTGGCTGCTGGCCAGACAAGCAGGGGTGAAGCAGGCGCGGCACGGCACGGAACGCTGACTCAGCCTGTTTACTGCCGGAAAAATCGCATGTTATAGTCCGTCGCTTGACGTGCCGGTCTAGGGGTTACACCGCGCGTTTCGAGGGGGGAACCATGCCTGAAGTTCCAGTGAAGATGTATCTCGACAAGTTGTTGAAAGACTGTCGGAAAGCGGCTAGCGCCTTGCCGCTCCTGCCCGGTCCGCTCAAGGATCGGGCCTTGGCCGCCATGGCCGATCGCATCACCGCCGAGGGCGAAGCCATTTTGAGCGCGAACGAGCGAGACGTGGATAGCTTGGGCAAAACGTTGGAAGGCGAGCCGAGCAAAGACCGCTTGAAGGCTGCGGTGGCCCGTGTCCGAATCAAGGCGGACGATATCAAGGATATGGCCGATCGTCTCCGAATCATCGCCGACTTGCCCGACCCGGTCGGAGCCGTGACCGCGCGCTGGGAACGGCCGGACGGCCTTCAGGTCTCGAGGGTACGGGTTCCGATCGGCGTGATCGGCATCATCTCGGAATTGAAGCCCATCGTCACCGTGGAGTCGATCGGGCTGTGCTTGAAGTCCGGCAACCTGGCCGTGTTTCGGGGCTCGCCGGAATGGACATGGACCCATCAGGCCATCGGCAAGGCGATGCGCGCCGCCGCGGACGAGCACGGGGTGCCGGCGGGCTCCTGGGCGCTGATCGAGCGTCCCGAGAAGGACGTCGCCCTCGAGTTGATCCGGGCCGCGAAGGCCCTCGATGCGATTATTCCGCGGGGAGGGGCGGGGCTGAAAAAGACCGTGCTCGAGGGAGCCCGGATGCCGGTGCTCTGCCATGATGCAGGCCTCACCTACCTGTACGTGGACGGGGACACCAACATCCCGATGGGGCAGAACCTGGTCATCAATTCGAAAGCTCAGTTGGCCGGCGCTGCGAATGCGATCGACACGCTGCTCGTGCAGCAGGTCGTCGCCCGGCCATTCCTCCCGGCTCTCATCAACCGACTCCTCGATGAATTCAAAGTCGAAGTCCGGGGATGCCCCAAGACGATCGCCCTGATGGGACAGATGGCGATGACGGGTCATACGTCGATCAAGCCGGCATCGGAAGAGGACTGGCGGACCCAATTTCAAGGACCGGTCTTGGCCGTGAAGATGGTCGCCGACATGGAAGAGGCGCTGGCCCATATCGCCTCGCATGGGCCGTGCCTGGCGGCCGTCATCGCGACGACGAGTTATCAGTCGGCGATGCGGTTTACCCGTGAAGTGGACGC
The DNA here is from genome assembly GCA_035760745.1 of Nitrospira sp. Lineage (GTDB taxonomy): Bacteria > Nitrospirota > Nitrospiria > Nitrospirales > Nitrospiraceae > Nitrospira_C. The sequence goes on from DASTSI010000203.1 coordinate 11,770, forward strand.
CGGGACGGTCTTGGTCAATGCCTCTTCGCGGCTGAACGCCGGTGATGGCTTGGGCTTCGGGACTGACATCGGTTTGAGCGGATCCCGCCTGCATGCCAAGGGGCCGATCGGACTCGAGCAACTGACCTGTGAGAAGTATGTGGTTTTTGGAAACGGTCAACTGCGCCTGCCCCATCCCGTGCCGGAAGCCTATTTCGATGCGATCATGCTCAAGCGACCCTGAGGGGCGACGGATGTGCGGTCCCGCGCGAAGAGGAACGAGTGTCTCGTGACGCGCACGACGAGATACGAACGGCGGCCTCCGACCTAGATGCGCATCTCGCTCTGTGGGGCCTGCGTCGCTTCACGAGCGACCCAGCCTACTTCCTCTGGCAACGGCAGACGCTGTCGCCTCAGGAACTTTCCACGCTTCACGCGCACGTCGAACGCAAACGTCGCGGCTCGGAGGCCGAAGAGATCGCCTTCTACGACGCCACCGCCCACCCGCGAATCCTGCCCGTGCTCTACAGTCAACGCTACGAGTACTACCTGATCGTCGGCCCGCGGATCGCGATGCACATTCCGCTCGCTTCGAGGGTCCTGGATTTCGGCTGCGGGGTCGGCATCTTGACGACGTTCTATGCCAAGCGCTACCCCGAGACCTCTTTCGTGGGTCTCGACCGTTCGCCGGGCTCGATCGAGCGCGCCAGGCAACAGGCTCTCGCGCTTGGGCTGCGCAATGTCCGGTTCGACTGCGTCGATATCCTGCGTGACCCTCTGCCCGGGACCTTCGACGTCATCGTTGCCACCCATGCCCTCGTCCAGGCGGAACAGGATCCCGGAGTTCCGAGCCGGGATTGGACGACGTTCGAGCGCAAGATGGATCCGCGCGCGCAGCACGCCTTCGAAGAACGGACCGGAATTGGAGGTCGGCTGGACCGTCTGGCGGCGTCCCTGGCGCCGGGAGGCAGGATGATCGTGTTTGAAAAGACGAGACAGCTCTCCCGCCGCGTGCCGTTTCAGCGCGCGCTCGCGGCACGCGGTTTGTCATTGATGGAACCGCCGGTACCTCTTCGGTATCACCTCGTCGAAGAAGTGAGCGATGACGGCCCGCTCTACGTCGTACGACGCGGCGGCGCCGGCATTGCCTGGGACGAGGGTCCCGAGCCAGACGAGGGCCGACCCGTCGACTCCGCCATGATCACACGTCACGTCACGGCCGCAGACGAACCGCTCTACGAGAACCATTATGCTTCCGCACAACAGGCCTGGGAGCGACTGCGTGGCCGGTCTATCCTGAAGGAACGAACCGAGGTCCAGCCCGACGGACGCCAATGGCATGCGGAGCTCGGGCAGGCAGAAGAAGGCTGGTATCTGTATTGCGCCAACACGTTCGACCAGCGACAACTGGTCATCACCGACTCGCAAGGCGCGGGTCTCCTCGAGACGTACTACCGGGAAATCATGGAGGGCTCTCCCGCTCCCTGACGAGTCGGTGACTCTTTCCGCCTCATGCCGACTCTGGGGATCACTGCAGGCTTAATCATGGAAGGAGGACGAGGAATGCTTTCGCAGGTTCAGCAATTGATCGTCGTCGGGGTTCTGGCCGGTTCACTCGGAGGCGTGGCGGCATCGATGCTCACGGGAAGCGCGAGCACGGCCCAGCCATCGGACCAGACGACGTTCCAGGTAGTCCGCGCCCGGGAATTCCAGTTGATCGACGGAACAGGCCGGACCCGGGGCCGCGTGTCGTTCTCGGCCGACGGCGAACCGTACGTCCAACTCCGTGACGAGCATGATGTCAGCGGCATCTGGCTGGGGATCGGCCGCGAAACGGGATTGGCGGTTCAAGACTCGGACGGCAAAACGCGTTTGATCCTCAGCGTTGACGAGACCGGCAATCCGTCTCTCGTCGTGCGGAACCGCGAGCATCAAACACGCTCGTTCGAACCCTGACCGCTCACGGCTCCCGGGCAGTCTGCAGGACCTGCTGCGCCGGCTTGCCGCGGTCCTCCTCCAGACGGCGAAAATCTCCCCGCAGCAGTTTCAGCGCCGTCCGCTTCTCGTCGATCTCCCGGTCGGCGAAAGAGGGACACGGCAGGGCACCAGCCCTGGACGGCATGCTGAAGCTGGAAGCCGGCCACTGCGACGGGCAAGAACCACCATGCCGGATTCACGAACCGGGTGAGACCAAGCCCCATCAATGATACCGACGCCGCGTTTGCTTCGAGGACCCGCTTGATGTCCCACTCATCGTCAAGCTCCTGCAGGCGAAGATCGAGCACGCGCCGATCCTCTCCATGGCCGCCACAAGCCAGCTTCGCTGGTTCCCCAGACGGACGGACCTTTGCGCTTCCCTAACCGTTCACGGTGAGTCAGGACGATGTGGACTCAGACTTGGGCATCAGTTGCTTGAAGAACGGGGCGATGGTGTCGATCGGGATGGGAAAGATTGTGGTGGAATTTTTTTCGGCCGCAATTTCCACCAAGGTTTGTAGATAGCGCAGCTGCAGAGCCGCGGGGTTCTGGCTGATGACGTTGGCGGCATCGGCGAGACGCTGCGAGGCCTCGAACTCGCCCTCGGCATGGATCACCTTGGCTCGCCGTTCCCGCTCGGCCTCGGCCTGACGCGCGATGGCCCGTTGCATCTCCTGCGGCAAGTCCACATTCTTGACTTCCACGGCCGTGACCTTGACGCCCCAAGGCTCCGTCTGCTGATCGATGATGCGTTGAAGGTCGGTATTGATCTGCTCCCGCTTGGAAAGGAGGTCGTCCAGTTGATGTTGGCCCAGCACGCTGCGCAGCGTGGTTTGAGACATCATCGAGGTGGCGTAGAGGTAATCCTCGACCTGGATCACGGCCCGCTCCTGGTCCACGACGCGGAAATAAATCACCGCGTTTACTTTCACGGTCACGTTGTCCCGCGTGATGATGTCCTGAGACGGCACGTCCATCGCCACCGTGCGGAGGCTCACGCGCACGAGCTTGTCGATGAACGGGATAATGACGACGACCCCCGGGCCGTTCCCGCCGACCAGGCCCTTTGCCAGGCGCCCCCACCGGAAGATCACCGCGCGCTCGTACTCACGCAGCACGTTGAAGCCCATCAGGACCAGCACGGCGACGAGAATCAGAACGGCCAGGGGACTTGCGAAGAAATTCATGTCAGACCTCGTGCTTGGTGGCGAGCGGCCTCACGTAGAGGCGAAGGCCCTCGACGCGGGTGACCTCGGCCGGTTCGCCGGGTTGGACCGGTTCCTCGCTGAAGGCTTCCCATAATTCGCCTCGTACAGCGAGTTGCCCGGAAGGGGCCAGTGGAGTTTTCGCGGTGCCGATCAGCCCGATCATTTCCTCCCGTCCGGTCACCGGTTTTCGGCGCATGGCCTTCACTCCGAAGCCGACGATCAACAGGGAGAATGCGGCGGCGAGGGCGACGACGGGGAGAATCACGGACCACGAGATCCGGAAGAATTCCGCGTCGGTCTTGATCAGCATGACGGAACCCAGAATCATCGACACGACGCCGCCCATCGCGAGCAAACCGTAGCTCGTCACGGTGGCTTCCAGGATGAAGAAGGCGAGCCCGAGCAGAAAGAGCAGCACACCGGCATAATTCACCGGCACCGATTGAAACGCGTAAAAGGCGAGGATCAGGCTGATGGCACCGACCACGCCCGGCAGAATCGCACCGGGATTGTACAGTTCCGCCATCAGGCCGATCGTCCCGATGGTCATCAACAAATAGGCGACGTTCGGATCGCTGATCGCCTTGAGGAATTCCAAGCGAGGCCCCATCGGATAGGGACGGACGGCGGCATCCGCCGTGTGAAGCACGGTCTCACCGGTTGCCAATGCGACGCGGCGGCCGTCGATCTGCTTGAGCAACATGGGCACGTCGTCCGCGATTACGTCGATGATCTTGAGCTTGAGGGCTTCCCGCTCCGTCACCGAGACGCTCTTGCGGACGGCGTCTTCCGCCCAGGCCTGGTTTCGTCCCCGCTGAGACGCAATGGATTTCAGGAACGCAACCGCGTCGTTTTCCAGCTTCTCTTTCATCTCTTTGTCGAGGTCCCCGCCGCCGATGACCACGGGATGGGCGGCGCCGATGTTCGTGCCCGGCGCCATCGCGGCTACGTGCGCGGCCATGGTGATAAAGACGCCGGCGGAGGCGGCGCGGCCGCTTGACGGCGAGACGTAGACGACCACCGGTATCGTGGCGGCGGTAATGTCTTTCACGATCAGGCGCATCGACGTGTCGAGTCCGCCTGGCGTATCCAATCGGATGACCAGTGCCCGGGCACCGCTTTCCTGAGCTGAGATCAGCGCGTCATGGAGGTATTCAGCCGCCACCGGGTTGATGACGCCTTCGTAGGTCGCGACGAGCACGGTCGGGCTCGTGTCCGCCGCAGTGACGGTGCCCTGGAGCCAGCATGCAAAGAGGAAGAACGACAGGATGCGGCGGATCAACAGGACGACAAATCGGCGAAACGAACGGTCCATCGAGTGGTCCTTCTGGCGGATTTCGGACCGGCCAAATCGAGCATACGAGCCGCTCGGCGCACTGTCAAGGAAGGCCAGGCCCTCGGTGGATTCTGCACGAGAAACAAGTAATAATGCGCTCCCCATGACTCAGCGGACTGATCCAGCGACGGACGGATCGAAGCCTCAAGTCGTCGGACTGGTCCCCGCGGCCGGCCTCGCGAAGCGGCTTCAGCCCTTTCCTTGCAGCAAGGAATTGTTTCCCGTCGGGTTCAGTCATGACGAGCGAAGCGGAGCTCCGAAGCCCAAGGTCGCGATGCAATATCTGCTCGAGAAATTTCGCGCCGCCGGGATTGCGCAGACCTACCTCGTGATCCGGGAGGGCAAATGGGACATCCCGCGCTATTTTCAGGACGGCGCGGCCATTGGGATGTCGCTGGCCTACGTCGTGATTCCGGCCTCGCTTGGACCCCCGGATACGATCGACCGGGCGTATCCGTTCGTCGCGGACAAACGGATTGCGTTTGGGTTCCCCGACATTTTATTCGGGCCTCCCGATGCCTATGTACGGTTGATCGAGCAGCAGGAGCGGACGCGGGCGGACATCGTCTTGGGCTTGCACCCCGTGGAGCATCCGCAGCTCTGGGACATGGTGGAGACCGACGAGCAGGGGGTGGTCCGGCGCATCGTGATGAAGCCCGCAGCGACGACGCTGCGCTACGGGTGGGATTTCGCGCTGTGGACGCCGGTGTTCTCCGAGTTCCTCCACCGGTTTATGCGATCGGAAGACACGGCCAAGAACCTGGGCAGGCTGGCGAGTCGGGAGAACGATCCGGGGGGAGACGTGCCCGTGGGGGTCGTCCTGCAAGCTGCGTTGGAAGCCGGACTGGCCGTGAACAGCGTGATCTTCGCTGAGGATCGACACCTGGATATCGGCACGCCGGAAAACCTCGCCAAAGCGGTCAGACTCTTTTCATCGACATAAACTCCACGGGCGCGCTATTTCTCCTTCGGCGCCCAGTCCCGGGCGAGCCGTTGCGCTTCTGCGATCTGGGACGGAGTCATCTGCTTGGCGAGCAAGTCCCTGGCTTCCGCCGATCGCTTCTCTCCCTGGGCAGCGGACAGGTTGTACCACATGTGGGCGCGAACGAAGTCCTGCACGACCCCGCGTCCCTGCGCATACATCAGTCCCATCTTGGCGAAGGCCAACGCATCCCGTTGTTCCACCGCCTGGCGAAACCAGAACAGCGCCATTTGGTCGCTTTGCGGGACCCCGTTCCCCTGGAGGTACAGGGTTCCGAGATTGACTTGGGCTCCGGGATGGCCTCGCTCGGCGGCCTTTTCGAACCAGCGCTTGGCTTGCACGTAGTCTTGAAGCCCTTCGCTGTACAGAATGCCGAGCCGGTTTCGGGCGTCCAGATTCCCGGACTCGGCTGCGAGGCGCAGCTCTTTGGCCGCGGCTTCATATTCCTGGCGCTTGCTCTGATTGACGGGAGTTTCTGGAGCCGGTGTTTCGACGCAACCGGACAAGGCCAGCACGATCAACAGGAGCGAGATGAGTCCGGCGAATCGGTACCAAGCGGCGACGAAGACGACCATGGCTGAAGCACTTTCGCCTCTCTGCACGAACGAGGCACGGCGTGCGGCAAGCGTCGAAGCGGACCCATCCTACTGACCCCGCAGAGGCCAGCGCAAGGGCGCGGCGTCATCATGGGGTGGAAAGAACACTGGAACGATTCGTCAAGACCTCAGGCGAGGTTCGTCAGCATGCCGGATCATCTACCCGGTGGGACTGCCGCCGTCCTGACGACGATAGGCGAGCACGATCATCAGGGCGAGGCTTGAAAATCCGGCGCCCGCATAAAAGGTAAAGGCGGCTCCGACCTGGTCCCATAAACAACCGGCGAGTGAGCTGGCCAGCAACATCGCGACCCCGCTCGCCAGATTGAACAGTCCGTAACCGGTCCCTCGCAAGTCGACAGGCACCGTATCGGCCACCATGGCCGCGAGCAGTCCTTGTGTCATGCCCATATGGAGACCCCACAGCAACACTCCGCTGAAGACCAGGGTCCAATCGTTCGCGGTAGCCAAAATCAGGTCTGCGGTCGTCAGCACGACCAAGCCCAGTGACAGAATCGCCGTATGAGGCAAGCGGTCGGCCAGCTTCCCGAAAGGGTAGGCCGAGCCGGCATACACGAGATTCATTGCGACCATTACGAGGGGTACGAGCGCCGTGGAGATGCCGCCCTGCTGCGCGCGAAGCACCAGAAACGCCTCGCTGAACCGGGCCAGGGTAAGGACTGCTCCGAACCCCACCACCCACCAATAGGGACAGGGGAGACGAGAGAGGCTGTGCCATCGGATGGCCGGACGTCCTTCCGCGGATCGTCGTGGATTCGGCTCCTGAATTCCGAAGAGGAGGAGTGCGACGGACATCAAACCGGGCACGATCGCCACCCAGAAGACGGCCCGGAAATCATCGTCCCACGCGAGCATCAGCCCGACGGCCAACAGCGGCCCGAGAATGGCGCCCACAGTATCCAGCGCCTGTCGCAATCCGAACGCGGTGCCGCGGAGCTCAGCCGGCGCGATGTCGGCCACCAGGGCGTCACGCGGCGCGCCTCGAATGCCTTTCCCCAGACGGTCGAGAAGGCGGGCCGTCAAGACGAGTCCGAGGCCGGATGCCACCGCAAATAAAGGCTTTGCGCAGGCACCCAATCCATAGCCGAATACAGCCAATCCCTTTCGCCTGCCCAAATAGTCGCTCAACGTGCCGGAGAACACCTTGACGACGAGCGCCAGGGATTCGGCGAGACCTTCGACGATTCCGACTGCGAGCGTGCCGGTCCCCAGGACCGTCACCATGAAGAGCGGCAGCAGGCTGTGGATCATTTCCGAAGAGACGTCCATCAGCAGGCTGACGAAGCCCAAGACCCAAATGCCGCGAGGCATGCACGGCAGCGTGCGGACGACGGCCGGTTCTGCGTTCATCGCGCCGCATTCTACGCGGGGTGGTGGCGCCGTACCACCGAATGCTAGTGCGCGGGGGCCGGCCCGGCGGCGCGCGGATCGTTTCGCTCCAGCAGGAACGTCAGGCCCAGCATCGCGAGCGCCCCGACGGCGAGCACGGAGTACGTATCGATGAAGGCCAATGTCCTCGCCTGCGCCTGCACGGACGCATACAGTGCGGCATAGGCCTGCTGTTCGGCTTCGTAGGCGCCGGCTCCGGCGTCGAGAAACCGCGCGGTGAGTCCTTGGAGTTGCTCATGAAACACGGGGTCGTCCAGGCTCAACCGCGAGCTGAGATGAACTTGGTGGAACTGTGATCTTCGGGCGACCAGCGTCGTGACGAGAGAGGTGCCGACGCTCGCGCCGATGTTCCGCATGAAGTTCACCATGGCGGAGACGGCGTTGCTTTTGTCCCTCGGGATGCCGAGGTAGGCGACGACCGTCACGGGGATGAACACGAGGCCGATGGGGACCGCCTGCGCGATTCGGAGCCAGGTGGCCACGCCGAAACTCATCGATAAGTCGGTCCGTTGAGTCGAGAGATGCATCGCCAGCGCCATCAGGATCCAACCGCACGCGATGAGATATTTGGCCGGGACCATGGTCGTGAGGCGGCCGACCAGCGGCAATTCGGCCACAACGAGAATCGCCCCCACGGACAGCACCATCCCTGCTGTCTCCGCGGTATAGCCCATGAGCGTCTGGAGGAACTGCGGCATCATGACGACGGCGGAAAACAGCGTCACGCCCATGGAAAACATCAGCAAATTCGACAGGGCAAAGTTCAGATGCGCGAACAAACGCACCTCGACGATCGGATCGGGGCGGAACCATTCGTACAGGACGAAGATCGCAAGGCAGACCCCGGCGATGCACGCGAGCGTCGTGATGAACCGGGAGGCGAACCAGTCGTCTTCCTGCCCGCGGTCCAGCATAACCTGAAACGCTCCGACGCCGAGGGCGAGCAGTGCAAAGCCGAGATAGTCGATCCGCACGCCGGCGGCCCGTGCTCGAGCCAGATAGGGAGGATCTTCCACGACTTGCGCGGTGAGCACGAACGCCAGCGCCCCGACCGGCACGTTGATCAGGAAAATCCACGGCCAGGAATAGTTGTCCGTGATCCAACCGCCGAGGGTCGGGCCGATGGCCGGGGCGAACACGGCGGTCGCCCCATACACGGAAAAGGCGATGCCGCGTTTCGCGGGAGGAAAACTATCGGCCAGGATCGCCTGGGCCAGCGGTTGCAATCCTCCTCCGCCGATCCCCTGAAAGACACGGGAGACCAGCAGGGTGCCGAGGCTCGGAGCCAACGCACAGAAGAGGGAGCTGATGGTAAAGGAGACGATGCAGAGCGTGAACAGCCGTTTCCGGCCGAATTGCGTCGCCAGCCATCCGCTGATCGGCAGCACGATCGCATTGGACACGAGGTAGGAGGTAAGGACCCAGGTGCTCTCATCGTTGCTGGCCCCGATACTGCCCGCGATGTGGGGGAGCGCCACGTTTGCGATGCTGGTATCCAACACCTCCATGAACGCGGCAAGGGATACGACGACGGCGATGAGCCAGGGATTGTACCGCGGCTTCCACGACTCGGGCGCCGCCTCGTTCATCGCACGCGCACCTCAGGGACGACCGACATGCCGGGTCCCAGCACGTGGACGCCGTCGGCAGGCTCGTCGAAGACGATCTTGACCGGCACCCGCTGCACGACTTTGACGTAGTTGCCCGTCGCGTTTTCGGGCGGGAGCAAACTGAAGGCCGCGCCGGATCCCGCCTGAATGCTGTCGACATGGCCATGAAACACGAGGCCGGGATAGGCATCGACATGGATGAGGACCGGTTGGCCGACCCGCATCTGCGAGAGCTGGGTCTCTTTGAAATTCGCCACGACCCAGACATCGTCCGGGACGATGGAAAACAACGTCTGCCCGACCTGGACATAGGCCCCCGGCTCGACTCGTTTGCGCGTGATTCGACCGGTTTCCGGGGAGAGAATCTTGGTGTAGGACAAGTCGAGCTCGCGCTGCCGCACGGCGGCTTCCGCTTGCGCCACGTGCGCCACGGCGGCCCGTTCCGCCGCGATCGCGTTATCGACGTCCTGCATCGCGACTGCCTGTTCGGGGACCAGTCTCCGCAGTCGGTCGGCCTCCTGTCGCGCGCGCAAGAGTTCGGTCTGGTCCGCTGCAAGATCGGCGCGGGCCTGCGCGAGCGCCGCCTCGAAATCCCGGGCATCGAGTTCCACGAGCAGGTCGCCCCGTTTCACGTGCTGATTGTCGTCGACGTGTACGGCCACGACGTAGCTCGCCACTTTGGGACTGACGGGCACGACATCGGCCTGGATGAAGGCGTCGTCCGTGCTCTCGTAGGCCCGGGCGTGCAGGTACAAACGGATTCCAAAGGCAACGGCCGCGGAAGCCAGAAGGATTACGCCGGCGAGGATGGCGGGCCGCCGGTACCACGGCTGCCGTCGTGGCTCGTGCGGCACCTCCGTCTTCTTGTCGGCCGAGGGAATCTCCCGGGCCGGAATTCGCTCGACCGGTTGAACGGCCACCCTGTCCTCCGATATCGGACCGACAGATAAGACTCATGCTCACATGGAAAATCGGGTGGACGTACTGGAGGATGCTCTAGGGCTTCGGCGAGTGTCCTCCCCCCGTCATCGAGACGGGAGGAAGACGGCAGGGAAGTGCGGG
>DASTSI010000204.1:0-10500 GCA_035760745.1 Nitrospira sp.
CGAAGTACGAGGATCTCCGGGAGGCGCTCGTCAAATTGAGGCTGAACGATTCCTCGTTCGTGTACGAGCCCGAAACCTCGCTGGCGCTGGGCTTCGGCTTTCGATGCGGCTTTCTCGGCCTGCTGCACATGGAAATCATCCAGGAGCGGCTGGAGCGCGAGTATGGGCTCACCTTGATTACGACGGCTCCCACGGTGGTGTATCGCGTCACGACGACGAAGGGCGACGTACTGGAGATCGACAATCCGGCCGATCTTCCGCCGCCCAACAGCATTCAGTCGTTCGAAGAACCGTTCATCCTGGCCACCGTGATTACACCCGAACGGTACATGGGGGCGATTCTCCAGCTCTGCCAGGAGCGGCGCGGCATCCAACGCAGCATACAATTTCTTGACCCGACCAGAGTGATGATCACGTACGAATTGCCGCTCAACGAGGTGATCCTCGACTTCTATGATAAATTGAAGTCGCGCACGCAGGGGTATGCGTCGCTGGATTATGAAGTGCTCGGCTACCGCGAATCCGACCTCGTGAAGCTCGACATCCTGCTGAACGGCGAGGCGGTCGATGCGTTGTCGTTCATCACCCACCGCGACCGAGCCTATCCCCGGGGACGCCAGCTGGCCGAGAAGATGAAGGAGTTGATTCCCCGCCAGATGTTCGAGATCGCGATTCAGGCGGCCATCGGCAACAAGGTCATCGCCAGAGAAACGATCGGCGCGATGAAGAAGAACGTCACCGCGAAGTGCTACGGCGGCGATATCACGAGAAAGCGGAAGCTGCTCGAGAAGCAGAAAGAAGGAAAGAAGCGCATGAAAGCCGTCGGCAGCGTGGAAGTGCCTCAGGAAGCCTTCCTGGCGATCCTGAAGGTCGGTGAGGAATGACTACGGATCCCAACAGGCCCGGCACCGAAGAGTTGGTGCCCCGCGTGCAGGACACGCCCGAAACCGCACCCTCGGCGGCTCTTGCCGAGTCGGCATTGCCGCGCCCGGCCAAGAAATCCGTCTTCCGCGAATATGCGGAAGCGATCATTGTCGCGATGCTCCTGGCCTTTGCCATCCGCGTCTTCGTCGTGCAGGCCTTCAAGATCCCCTCCGGCTCCATGATTCCGACCCTGCTCATCGGCGACCATATCCTCGTGAGCAAGCTCTCCTACGGCATCCAGTGGCCCAGTCAGTGCAAATTCCAGTTGAACTTTCCTCCGGTCAATTGCTACGCCTCGCACACCATCATCGAGTTCGGGAAACCGCAGCGCGGCGACATCATCGTGTTTCGGTTTCCAGAGGACGAGGAAAAGGACTTCATCAAGCGGATCGTCGGGATTCCGGGCGATACCATTCAGATCAAGAACAAGGTCGTCGTCGTCAACGGCGTGCCGCTCGACGACAAAAGCTACACGCAACGGATTGACCCGGGCATCATCGACGGCTCCATCAATCCGCGGGACAATTTCGGCCCGGTGACGGTGCCGGAGGATTCGTACTTCGTCATGGGGGACAATCGGGATCAGAGTTTGGACAGCCGATTCTGGGGTTATGTCCGCGAAGAAAAGATTCGCGGCAAGGCATTCCGGATCTATTGGTCGTGGAGCGGCCACGGACAATGGACGGAATGGGTGCGGTGGGACCGGTTCGGCAAGGCCATCCAGTGAGCAGAACGGTGCGAAGCCAACCAAGCCCGGGGGCTTCAGATCGTGGAGCATCGATCTCCAACACGGCGCTTCGTCAGTACATCCAACGGTTCCCTCAAGCCTCGGTCCTCGTCATCGGAGACCTCATCCTCGACCATTATATATGGGGGCGTGTCAGCCGGATTTCGCCGGAGGCGCCGGTGCCCGTCGTGCACGTCGAGTCCGAATCCTTCCGGTTAGGCGGCGCCGCGAACGTGTTCAACAACGTCTTGGCCCTGGGCGGCAAGGCGGATATCTGCGGCGTGATCGGATCTGATGAGACCGGCCGGATGCTCCTCAAGGAACTGGGGACGAAGCGGCCCGGGAGGGGAGGAGTGGTCATTGATCACGAGCGGCCGACCACGCGCAAGTCCCGCGTGATCGCGCACAATCAGCAGGTGGTCCGCTACGACATGGAGCGACGGGCGGAGCTCAGGCCGGTCCTTCAAAAGCGGATCTTGCGGTATGTCGAGTCGCGGTTGCGCGAACTCTCCGGTCTGGTGGTGTCCGATTACGCCAAAGGCGTGGTCACGGCAACCCTGATGTCGGAGTTGACCAGGCTGGCCGCGCTGCGACGCATTCCGATCATCGTGGACCCCAAGGTCGAGCACTTCAGCTATTACAAGGGCGTCACCGTCATCACGCCGAACCACCTGGAAGCCACGCAGGCGGCCGGGCTCCACGGAGACGGCGATCCGACCATACAGGACGCCGGTGCCACGATCCGGCAGCGACTCGGCTGTCAATCGGTGCTCATCACGCGCGGCGAACGAGGCATGAGCCTGTTCGAGGGTGACGGGGTCTCCTGGCACATTCCGACTCAAGCGCGTCAAGTGTACGATGTCACGGGCGCGGGCGATACCGTGGTCGGGACGATGGCTCTGGCGCTTGCGACCGGGGCCACCATGCGGGAGGCCGCGACGTTGGCGAATCAGGCGGCCGGGATCGTGGTCGGGATGGTCGGCACGGCGACGGTGACGGCCAAGCAGCTGGCGGAGGCGGTGCACAGTGACTAACGCGAGGGCACAAGTCACGGTCGTGATTCCCGCGCGCTACGGTTCCTCGCGGTTTCCCGGGAAACCACTTGCGCTCCTCGGGCAGAAGCCGCTGATCCAGCATGTCTACGAACAGGCTGCCGCCTGCCGCTCGGTGAATCATGTGCTCGTCGCGACCGACGACGAACGGATCAAGCAGGCAGTGGAACGGTTCGGGGGAAGGGTCGTGATGGTCAAGGGCGAGTATCGGACCGGCACCGACCGCGTCGCCGCCGTCGCGCGCATGTACGCGGGCGACTATTTTTTGGATCTCCAAGGCGACGAAATTCCGTTGAGCCCGGACTTGCTCGACGACCTGATCGAGCCCTTTTTACGGAGCGGCGCCGAGATGGGAACATTGAAGCGCGCCATGGACACGACCGACGATCTTCAGAATCCCGGAATCGTCAAAGTGGTAACCGACGTCCAGGGCTACGCGCTCTATTTTTCGCGAGCCCCGATTCCGTTCCTCCGTGACGAGAGCACGCGCCGGGTCGTGAGCGGCCTCCACTATATCCATCTGGGCCTGTACCTGTACACGAGAAAAGCGCTCCTGCGCTTCGCCGATCTGCCGACGAGCCACCTGGAGGATGCCGAAAAACTCGAGCAGCTACGCGCGCTGGAGAACGGGGTGCGGCTGCGAGTCTGGGAGACCAAACATGCCTCCTTGCGAGTCGATACGCCGGAGGATGTCCCGGCCGTCGCGGAGAAACTGCAACACTTCGAGACGCTGAAGCGCGAGCTCAGCCTCGGCAAAACGATGCCAAACCGATGATACCGCGATGCGGATCAGAATCGTGCGTCAAGCCCGGAGGGAGAGCGGCATGAGCAAATTCATCTTCGTCACTGGGGGGGTCGTCTCGTCGCTCGGCAAGGGGTTGGCATCCGCGTCCATCGGCAACCTGCTCGAAAGCCGGGGTTTGAAGATCACGTTCTTGAAGCTCGATCCCTACATCAACGTCGATCCCGGTACGATGAATCCCTACCAGCATGGCGAAGTCTACGTGACCGCCGATGGGGCGGAAACCGACCTCGACCTTGGGCATTATGAGCGCTACACGTCGTTGACGCTGACCAAGGAGAACAACTACACGACGGGACGGATCTACAATTCCGTCATCATGAAAGAACGGCGGGGCGATTATCTGGGAGGGACCGTTCAAGTGGTCCCGCATATTACCGACGAGATCAAGCAATGCATCATGCGGATCTCGAAGGGAATGGACGTGACCATCGTGGAGATCGGAGGCACGGTCGGCGACATCGAGAGCCTGCCGTTTCTCGAAGCCATCCGTCAAATGCCGTACGACGTCGGCCGCGACAACGTGCTGTACGTGCATCTGACCCTCGTGCCGTATATCGGCGCGGCGGGCGAGCTGAAAACCAAGCCCACGCAGCATTCCGTCAACAAGCTCCGGGAGATCGGCATTCAGCCCAATATTCTTCTCTGCCGTACCGACCGCTACATTCCGCCGGAGATGAAGGCCAAGATCGCGATGTTCTGCAACGTCGAAAAGGACGCCGTCATCACGGCCAAGGATGTCGATACGATCTACGAGGTTCCGATCGTGTTCCGCAAGGAAGGTCTCGACGAGTTGATCGTCAAGCAGTTGAAGCTCGAGACCGGTCCGCCGAACCTCCGCGAATGGGACGCGATGGTCCAGAAAATCAAGCATCCCAAGCACGAGGTGCTGATCGCGGTCGTCGGCAAGTATGCGGGGTTGAAGGAATGCTACAAGAGCCTTGCCGAGGCGCTCGTGCACGGCGGGATCGACCATGAGAGCAAAGTCAACGTGAACTGGATCGAATCCGAAGACATCGAGCGCCAGGGCACCGAGCGCATTTTGCGCGAAGCGGACGGCATCTTGATTCCGGGCGGCTTCGGGGCACGGGGCATCGAGGGAAAGATCACCACGATCCGCTATGCGCGCGAGCGGCAGATCCCGTTCCTGGGCCTCTGTCTGGGGATGCAGTGCGCCACGATCGAGTTCGCGCGGAACGTGGCGGGACTGGCCGGCGCCAACAGCGCGGAGTTCGACGAGCGCACGCCTCATCCGGTCATCCATCTGATGCAGGATCAGCACTCGCTCAGCGACAAGGGCGGCACGATGCGGTTAGGTTCCTATCTCTGCAAGCTCGGGGACGGCACGCTCGCCCAGAAAATGTACGCGGTCAGCGAAGTGCGAGAGCGCCACCGTCACCGGTATGAATTCAACAATGCCTACCGCGAGCAGTTGACGGCGAAGGGACTCGTCCTGAGCGGTCTCTCACCGGACGGCCGGTTGGTCGAAATTATCGAACTGAAGAGCCATCCGTGGTTTTTGGCCACGCAGTTCCACCCCGAGTACAGCTCGCGTCCGCATCATCCGCATCCCTTGTTCAGCGGGTTTATCGGCGCCGCGCTACGCAGTAAGCTCGGGCACTGAGCGAGACAGGGCGAGGCTGAGGCTCGGGTTCGGAAGGCACCGAAATGCCAGGAGCCACCGTGGAATCGAAGATGATACTCTCGACGTCACCGCACGCCCCAACCCGGAGCTGATATGCCGACGCTCGTGGACATCGGCTCTTTCAAGGCTGGCCAGGGACAGAAGCCGTTTCTGATCGCCGGACCTTGCGTCATCGAAAGTGAACAGTTGGTCATGGACACGGCCGGGCGTATTGCGGAAATCGCGCGGTCGCTGGCGATCCCGTATGTCTTCAAGTCCTCATTCGACAAGGCCAACCGCACCTCGATCGCCTCGTTCCGTGGGCCGGGCCTTGAAAAAGGACTGCAAATACTCGCCAAGGTGAAACGGGAATTCGGCCTGCCGGTGCTGACCGACGTGCATACGGAGGAGCAAGCCTCGGAAGCCGGGAAGGTGGTCGACGTGCTGCAGATTCCCGCATTCCTGTGCCGGCAGACCGATCTGTTGATTGCGGCCGGGAAGACCGGCAAGGTCGTGAACGTGAAAAAGGGGCAGTTCCTGTCTCCGACCGAGATGGGCAATGCCGTGAAGAAACTGGAGGAGTGCGGCAACCGTCGGATCGTGCTGACCGAACGAGGGTCGTCGTTCGGATACCACAACCTGGTGGTTGACATGCGCTCGTTTCCCATCATGCGGAAGTTCGGCTATCCGGTCGTGTTCGACGCCACCCACAGCGTTCAGTTGCCCGGCGGCGGAGGAACCAAGTCGAGCGGGCAGCGAGAGTTTGTCGAGCCGCTTGCTTGCGCGGCGGCCGGGGCTGGCGTCGACGGGTTTTTCATGGAGGTGCACCCGAACCCGGATGAAGCCTTGTCGGACGGGCCGAACATGGTACCGCTCCATCAGTTGAAATCACTGCTCGAGCGAGTGATGCGGATATGCGACGCAGCAAACCCGGGAAACTGAGGGCCGCCGGTCGATCGACCGGGTCCGCGGCCACGCGGGACCGGAGTCTCGGCGAAGGCAGGCGGGTGCTCGCGATCGAGGCGAAGGCCGTGCAGGCGCTCATCGAGCGGCTGGACGAGCGATTCACCGAAGCGGTCGAGCTTCTCTTCGGCTGCGGGGGGAAAGTGGTTGTGTCCGGTATGGGAAAATCGGGACTCGTCGGACAAAAGATCGCCGCGACTCTCGCGAGCACCGGCACCCCGGCCTTTTTCCTGCATCCGGCTGAAGGCATCCATGGAGACCTCGGCATGCTGGGCCGCCGCGATGTCCTGATCGCGATTTCCAACAGCGGTGAAACTCAGGAAATTCTGCAGTTGCTGCCCTACGTGGAACGCATGGGCATTCGCGTCGTGGCGCTGACCGGCAGGCTCTCGTCCACCTTGGCGAAGAACAGCGATGTGGCACTCGACGTGTCCGTGTCGGAAGAGGCCTGCCCCATGGGACTCGCGCCGACAGCGAGCACCACGGCGACCATGGCGATGGGCGACGCGCTCGCCCTGGCGTTGCTGCAAAAGCGGGGGATCAAGGAGGAAGATTTCGCCCGGTTCCATCCGGGAGGCACGCTGGGGCGTCGTCTCTTGGTGCGGGTGAAAGATCTGATGCACGAGGGAGCCGAGGTGCCGCGGGTGGAGGAGTCGGTCACCGGAACCGAGGCGATCCTCGAAATGTCGGCGAAAAAGCTCGGCATGACGACCGTCGTCAACCGCGCCGGGGCCTTGATCGGCGTGATTACGGACGGCGACATCCGGCGGGCCCTTCAGCGCGGAGACGATTTGCACAAAGTTTCGGCCGGCCAACTCGCTTCGAGGAATCCCAAACTCGTCGCCTCCGACCACCTGGCGGCGAAGGCCGTGGAGATCATGGAGCGCTATTCCATCACGACGCTCGTCGTGACCGAGGGGGACCGCAAGATCGCCGGAGTCATTCATTTGCATGATCTGCTGAAGAACGGCATCGTGTAGCAGCATTCGCCCGTTCTCGCCTTGCTCAACGATGCGACGAGCAACCATGGAAGGGCACGTCCCGTCGCCGGATCGACGGGCCAGAAGGAACGGTAGAGACTTCGATCATGAATCGCGTCTTGGCAGCAGCGTGGAGAGCCGTCGGGCAGGAGTCTCTCAACCTGCCGAATCTGATCACCCTCGTCCGGATTCTCCTAATCCCGATTTTCGTCATTCTCTTCGCCACTCCGACTTCGGACCGTTCGCTCATCGCGGCCATAGTCTTCGTCACGGCGGCGCTCTCCGACCTGCTAGACGGCTACATTGCCCGCCGGACCGGACAGGTGACCAGGCTCGGAAAGCTGCTGGATCCGATCGCCGACAAGCTGCTCGTACTCTCCGCGCTTATTCTGCTCCTCAACATCGATCGCGTCAGTGCCTTGGTGGCCATTCTCGTGATCGCCCGCGAAGTGGCCGTCACCGGGATCCGCGCCATCGCCGCCGGCGAGGGGATGATCATCGCCGCCGAAACGACCGGCAAGTACAAGATGGCTTTGCAGATCGTCGCGATCACGTTGCTGATCCTCGAGGGGAGCGATCTCGGCGAATTGGGAAATCTCCATCTGGCCGGAACCGTCACGCTGTACCTCTCCCTGGTTCTGGGTTACGTGTCGGGCGGCCAGTATGTCTGGAGTTTTTGGAAACAAGTTGTGGCCAAAGGCTTGTAGCCATGCGCCTTCCCGGGCCCTTTCCCATCATTCCCTGATCCATGGACGAACTCATCATCGGGATTGGTCTGGCGATCTTCGGCTATGTTTTAGGCGGGGTCCCGTTCGGCCTTGTGGTGTCGCAGGCTCTGAACCTTCCCGACCCGCGGACGATCGGGAGCCGGAACGTCGGCTTCACCAATGTCCTCAGAGTGTCCGGGACGAAAGCCGGTGTCCTGACGCTGCTCGGCGACATGGGCAAAGGCTGGATCATGGGCTGGGGGGCGATGCAGTGGCTCAGCATGGAATCGCTCATCATGATCGTGGCGCTTGCACCGATCCTGGGCCACGTGTTTTCTCCGTTCCTGGACTTCAAAGGAGGGAAAGGCGTGGCCACTGCGCTGGGGTCCGTCTTGGGACTGTCTCCGTCCATCGGCGTCCTGCTCCTCTTGATCTGGCTCGGTGCCGTCGCGATTTGGCGGTACTCCTCAGGCGGCGCGCTTGCGGCATTCGGCCTCTTTCCCGTCGTGGCGATCGTCAACGAGCAGCGCCAGGAGTTCCTGGTCTTCGCGCTCATCGTCAGCACGCTGATCTGGGTCAAACACAAGGACAATATCGTGCGCCTGTGGAAGGGAACGGAGAGCAAGATCGGAGAAAAGAAGGCGCTGGCGTAGCAAATATCTAGCCGCCTCACGACTTCATTCGGGCGAGCGAGTGCTCTCGACGCGGCTTCTCTTTTCCTGAAGATCTTCCAATACATCGCGCAAAAACGACTGTATGTATTCGGTCTGAAAGCCGGCCTCGTTGACTTCGAGTATGACGATGCGCGAGCCTCGCATCGCCTGATCCCAGTCGTGGGTCGCCACATCGAAGACATGCGGTATCTTTCCCGGAAACGTGTACAGGCCCAATTTATAGTAGTAGTAAAAATCAATCCTTTCGAAAACGTTGCTGTTTGCCAGCAGATCCAAGACTGTCCAGTTAAAGCTAGTACCGACCACGAGTGCTTTTTCTAATTGTACTCTTGTCGGCGTCTGTACGATCACGGGGCGCGGGACGGCGTAGTCAAACGGTGGGAACAGCAGGTTCAGAAGTTGTGCGAGGTCTTTGTCTTGCCCTCTTGGCGTAGAATCCACCTGGATCTTCTCCACTGACATGCTGCCAACCGGTTCGGCCAGCAGCGTGCCAATAGTCTTCACAAGTTCACGGACCGTGTAGTAGGCCCCGAGAGTGTTCCAATGCGTCCCACCACGACTAAATAGTGGGAGCGGCTCAATTGTTCTCGCCTCTGTCGATATGGCGTGCCCATCAACATAGGAAATTCCGTAGGCCTTCAACAATGGCAGAACATTCTCGTAATCGCGAGTACTGCTTTTCGGAGACTTGCAGTACGCTTCAGGAATGGACTCGGGATACACGGCGGCCTTGCTCGGAGTGATGAGAAAAAGAAAAATGATTCCTCGTGCTTTCAGGCGCTCCTGTAGTTCTGCGATGTCCGCGACTCGGTCTTCGAGGTTGCGGTCGGGCATGGGCTCGGAAAGCCGACAATAATCATAGACATACCAGGACTCGTACAGTTCGCCCTGTTTTCCGATCACGATCGACTGATTGTGCATGTAGGAATGTTTAAAGAGGGTATAGATTACCTGGTTGCCAGACTTGATGAAGATGGACCTCCCTCCGAAATATCTGGTGAACCATTTGTTGGATTGATCTTGAAAGCTTCGATTGACCCAGTGTCGTAGGGAAAATTGTGGTTTGTCGACCTCTGGTATTTCTCCGGCAAGGTTGAACCACGACAGGCCAAGGGTCTCAGCCCGTTGACCGGCAAACAGTTTGAACGCCACGGTAGACGACAAGGGTAAGGCAAACAACAGGATGATCACGCCCCAGACCAGAGCCCGCACTGCGCTCACGCCTGTTGGGATCACATTACACCTCGGTTCAAAAACGAAAATACAAGAACGGATTGAAAGTCGTCATGGCTAATTTTGCGACGGACGCGACAAAGAGAAGCAGGAGCGCGAAGGCTTCGCATTCTTGCCGAAACCGTAGGGTATTGTAGAAGTTCCGGAGAGCATCGAAGTAAGGTATCATAAGCTTGAACGAAGCGAAGAGTCCGACAACTACGGCCAGCTTTACGTTTCCACTGATATAGATGAATGTACCCTTGTTCGATGATGCCTCCACAAGGGCCGACAGATAATAGGACACTTGGGACATATTCTCGGCGCGGAAAATTGCCCACCCGACCATCACGAAGATAAAGGTGAGGAATTGATTGATCAGCCGGGGAACATGCCTTTGGGCGTCCAGCCACCATACCTTGTCTAAGATCAGAAAAAAGCCGTGGTACAGACCCCACAGGACAAAAGTCCAACTCGCTCCGTGCCAAAGACCACATAGGAAGAAGCAGAAGAGTAAATTCAAGTAGGTACGGATCTTTGACACCCGGTTTCCACCAAGAGGGATGTAAAGGTACTCCCGTATCCATGTGGAAAGAGAAATATGCCATCGTCGCCAAAACTCGGTAAAGTTTTCTGAGACGTATGGCATGTTGAAATTCTCGAGCAGGCGAAACCCCATCATGCGAGCGAGTCCAATCGCCATGTCGGAATACCCTGAAAAATCAAAATAGATTTGTAAGGTAAAGCACAGTACCCCGGTCCACGCGTTCGCGAAACCGAGGTCATTGCTGGAGAGTTTAAAAATCGGATCGACGACCTCCTGCAACGTGTCGGC
>DASTSI010000205.1:0-14178 GCA_035760745.1 Nitrospira sp.
GCGGCGACATCGGCCTGGCGATGCAGCTACGATCGCTGTTTCCGGGCGTGGGATGACAGCCGAGTGACCGCCGGTGCCGGCCCTCTCAAGCCGCGCGCCTCGATGCGGCTTCGCGTTTGGTTCTCCCGCCGCTGGCCTCACCGCTTTCACGACGCAACGGGCTCGAGCGGACTTTCAAGCGGTAGGGCTTCCGCTTCTTGATATTCCTCCCGGATCGGCCTCGGGAATCGCTCCTCCAGGATCGTATAGATCGTCGGCACGAGGAACAGCGTCAGCAGTGTCGAGATGCTCAAGCCCCCGACCACCGCGCGAGCCAGCGGCGCATTCGTTTCTCCGCCCGTTCCCCATCCGATTGCCATGGGGATCAAGCCGAACACGGTCGCCAGGGAGGTCATGAGAATTGGCCGGAGCCTTGTGCGGGCCGCCGTGACCACCGCGTGGTGGAGCGAGTCGCCCCTGCGGCGGAGCACGTTGGTGTAATCGACCAGGAGCACGCCGTTCGAGACGACGATCCCGAGCATCATGATGATGCCCATCATGGACGTCGTGGACAACGTGGTGTCGGTGAGGAACAGGATCAAGATGACGCCCGGGAATCCCATCGGAACGGAAAACATGATGATGAACGGATCAACGAGCGATTTGAACTGTGCTGCCATGACCATGTAGACCAGAACAAGCGCGAGCACGGTCGCGAACAGGAGGCCTGCGAACGTCTCCCGTTGCTGCTGAATCTGCCCGGCCAACCGGATGCTGAAGCCGGTCGGCAGTTGGAGTTGGGCGAACCCCGCCTCCAGGTCCTCGGCGATCGCGCCTAGATCGCGATTGACCGGGTTCGCGGTGATGTGCACGACCCGTTGGAAGTACTTGCGGTCGATTTTAACGGGACCCGCATTGAGCTTGAGCGAGGCCACATTCTTGAGGAGCACCGACTCTCCGTTCCTGGCGGTCAGGATGATGTTCTCGAGGTCGCTCAAGTCCCTGCGGTATTCCTCGGCGAGCCAGGCGCTGATGTAGTACTCATTGCCGTTTTGCGGATCGGTAAAGATGATCGGATCGGTCTGGCCGTTGCCGTTGAGCGAGAAGAGTACGGCGTTCGCGACGTCCGTTTCGCTGATGCCGAGGAGGGCGGCCTTTTCCCGGTCCACGACCACATTCAGCTCGGGATAATTTTCCTCGCGGCTCACCTCGATATCCGCCAGGCCCGGCGTTTGGTGCATCACGGCGTCGACCTGGCGGATGACTTCGCGCGCCTTCTCGAAATCGTAGCCGTAAATCTCCACGTCGACCGCCTTTTGCGATCCGAAACTGGTGACACGCTTCACAAGCCCGCCCGGATCGAAAAACATTGCCACCCCCGGAAACAGCTTCACGATTTTCGGCCGCACGTCGTTCATGATCTCGACCTGGTTCCTGGTCCGTTTGTCCGGCGGCGTCAGATAGACGGAGATGACCGAGGTGTGGGGCCCCGTATTGGGATTGAACAGCGACGACCGGCCCTGCGCCAAGACCCCGGTGCTGGAGACGATGGTTTCCAGCTCATGAGCCGGAATGTTGCTGCGCAGGACGCGTTCCACCTCCGCGACCTGCTGCTCGGTCTTCTCCACTCGCTGTCCCACCGGCGCCCGCAGCACGATGCGGAATTGGCTTTCGTCCGAGACGGGGAGAAACTCGGTCCCGATCAGAGGGACCAGGGCCAGGCTGCATGCAAAGATGGCGAGGATGCCGACGATGAAGATTTTCCGATGGCTGAGCACCCATCGAAGCGCGTTCTCGTATCCGCGGTCCAGCGATTCATACCGTTCCCGGCTCCAGTCCATGAGCTTGACGAACCAGCCCGGCATGCTGCGATGAGATTCGAGCTCCGGTTTGAGGAATTTGTAGCACAGGGCGGGGGTGACCGTGCGCGACACGAAGAAAGACGTGAAGAGCGCAATCGCAATGGTGAGCGTGAGGGGAATCAGGAGGAGGCGTGCAATGCCGACGACGAAAAACATTGGAAGAAAGACGACGACGGTCGTTACCGTCGAGGCAAAAATCGGCATCGCGACCTCGCGGGCCGCCTCCAAGATCGCCCGCCAGCGTGCCGGCGTCGTGTTGAGGTGTCGCTGAATGTTTTCGAGCTCGACGATCGAGTCGTCCACGAGCCGACCGATGCCGAGTGCAAGACCGCCGAGCGTGAAGACGTTCAGTGTTTGCCCCGAGAAGTAGAGCACGATGAAGGTCACCATGATCGAAAGCGGGATGGCGACGGAAATGATCAGCGTGCTCGTGAGGTTGCGCAAGAAGATGAGAATGACCGCTGCGGCGAGCAGGGAGCCGTGGAGGGCCTGCTCCACCAGATTCCGGATGGATTGCCGGATATACACCGATTGATCGAACGAGATGCCCAATTTCACGCTTGGAGGGATGCCGATCATCTTCGGCATGGCGGCGCGGAGGGCATCCACCACCTCGACCGTGTTGGCGATGGGCTGTTTGTTGACCCGGAGATACACCGCCCGGTTCCCGTCGGTTCGGACGATGTTCGTTTGAATGTCCGAGGCATCCGTCACGGTGCCGAGGTCGCGGACCCGGACCGGATTGCCCTGTTGGTTCACCTTGACGATGACGTCCTGGATGGGCTCGACGGTGCGGAATTGGTTGTTGGTGAAGACGTTATAGTCGAGGTTCCCCGCCTTGATGTCTCCGGAAGGCAGGATGAGATTGGCCGCCTTCACGGCCTTCACGACGTCAAGAATCGAGAGCCCCCTGGCGGTGAGCAGGGCCGGGTCGAGATTGATGTTGATCTGGCGGACTTTGCCGCCCTCGACCGTGGCTGCGGCAACGTTGGCGATCTGCTCGATTTGTGGCGCGATCGTGTTGAACGCCAGGTCATACAGCGCCCGCTCGTCGAGGTCGTCGCTCGCGACGGTGACGAACGCCACGGGAATGTTCGAGACGTCGAATTTCACGATGAAAGGCTGCAGGATCCCAGGCGGCAGATTGTTGAGGATTTGGGTGATGCGCTGCATGACTTCCATCTGGCCGACGTTGATGTCCGCGCCCCAATTGAACCAGATTTGAACGGCCCCAATGCCCTGTTTTGCGAAGGACTCCACATGCTCGACATTCGACGCTGAGCTGACGGCTTTTTCAATGGGATAGACGACGCTCTGTTCGATGTCGAGCGGCGGCGCGCCCTTGTAGATCACGCCGACGAACGCGACGGGAACCTGGATATTGGGAAACAGATCCACGGGCAGGCGCTCGAGCGACGTCGCGCCAAGGACGACCATGGCCAAGGACAGCATCAAGATGCCGATCCGGTTCCGTAGAGCGAGAAGAGTCAGCCACATATGCTTACGTGCGAGCGATGATGCTTAGTGAGCTGCACGACGCGCGTCCCTTATTGTCCCAGGATTCAGCCCTCATAGCTGGGGGACCGGCTGCGTCTGCACCGGCGTGCCGTCATGGACCAGATCTTTGCCGGAGACAATCACCAACTCTCCGCCCGAAAGTCCTTTCGTAACCTCCACCCGGTTCTCGTCGCGCGACCCGATCTCCACCGGAATGCGTTGAGCCTTCCCCTCCTTGACGACGTAGACATACTGGGCATCTTCCAGGCGGCTCACGGCATCAATCGGGATCTGCAGCGCGTCGACGTGCGTGCCGACGAGGACCTCGACCCGTGCGAACATCCCGCCTTTCAAGAGACGTTCCTTGTTGGGCAGGTCGACCTCGACCGTCATGGTTCTCGTCGCCCTGTTGAGAGCCTGCACGATCCTGGTCACCGTCCCTTCGAACACCCGGTCCGGATAGGCTTCGGCCCGCACTTCGGCCTTCTGGCCAATCTGCAGGAGCGGCACGTCTTTCTCCACCACCTCGATGAGGGTGCGAACCGTTCCAATCTCATGAAGGGTGAGAATGCCACGGGAGGTCGTGGACGTGCTCGTCGCTGTCCCGGTGACATAGGCCCCGAGGTCCAGATTCCGTTCAGCGACGTAGCCGGAGAAGGGAGCGCGGATATAGGAATAGGCGAGGTTCGTTTCCGCCTGAGCGAGCGCGACTTCCATCTGCTTGACCTGGGCCCGGAGCGACTCCATCGCGGCGATTGCGGCATCATAGTTAACTTCGGCATTGTCCAAATCTTGCTGCGAAATGAACTGATCCTTGATGAGCGCGCGCATGCGGTCCAGCATGAGCTTCGCGTTTCGGACCGATGCGTCCTGCTGCGTCACCTTGGCACGCGCCGCGGCCAGGTTCGCTTTTGCCTGGTTGACCGCGTGGACGTAGTCCGTATGGTCGACCTCCACCAGGATTTGGTGGGCTTTCACGAAGTCACCCTTGTCCACGTACAGTTTGGCAATGTGGCCGTCCACCCGCGAGAACACGTTGACCACTTGATTGGGGGTGATATCGGCGGTGTAGGCAAGCCGGATGTCCAGGTCTCGTTTGAGAGGGACCACGGTGCCCACTGTGATGGTGCGGGTCTTCTTCTGATCGACCTTGGCACCGCTGCTGAGACGGAACACCACCAGCGCCGTGATCGCAAAAAAGATGATCACACCAAGCGTGACGATCGGATGCCGACGGACGCGATTCATGGCCGGGCTCCCCGGCGGGCAGTTGGCGGCGGATGCTCCACTAACCCGTTGAGGAAGAGATCCACGTACGTGCTCACCGTGACCTCGTGGGACTGGTGCATGGCGACCCTGAAGATTTCGTGCAGGAGACGGTGGTGGACGACCAGGCCGACAAAGGCCCGAGCGGCGAGGAGCGGATCCACCTGACGGAAGGCGCCTTCCCCGATCCGCAAATCAATGTAGGCGGCCAGGCGCTCGTAGAAGACCTTGTGGTGTTTGGCGAAGAATATGTCGGAGAGTTCGTGGCCCTCAAGGGCGCTGAAGAGGAGGAGGCGGAGGAGCGTCGGGTCGACTCCCGGTCGGATCCGAAAACCGGCGATGAGTGTAAAGACCCGACGGTCATCCCGCTTTCTGGCCGATTCTTCTAACGCCTCGAGCAGTTCACCGACGGAGACTTTCTCCGCGAGAATTGCGGCGTAGAGCGCTTGTTTCGTCGGAAAGTGCTTGAAGACCAGGGCCTCGCTGATGCCGGCTGCCTTCGCGATTTCCCGCGTGGTAGTCCCGTTGAATCCCTTGGCGGCAAAGAGCGATGCCGCAGCCGCAATCAAGCTCGCTTGTCGCTCCCGGCTCGAAGGCCGTTTGGGTTTGGTCGGCGGCATGCTCGAATTTGGTGAGTGAGTGTTTACTCACCCGGGAAGGACAGTACCATGCAGGAGGCGATTTTGACAATGAACAACGGCGGATCGACGGAAAGAACGGGCATCAGTGCGTGCGGAAAATCGAATGCTAACTGCAGGGCTGACGATGCGCCAGCAGGAAATAGCGCAATCGGTTACGCTCGCGCAGATCCATGCGGGTGATCTCTACGCCAAACCGGACACGGTCGGTCCACGCGACGCGGGTGTCCATGATGAAGAGGGGATCTTGGGAGATAGAGAACCAATGCCAATGCTGTACCAGGCCTCCCGCCGTGGGAGACATCGGTCACGGTCCCGTCGCTGATCAGGACTTCGCCCTTGGCCGTTGGCAATGAATACATCAGGCAAAAATCTGCCGCCGCGCGAGGCAGTGTCCGTCGGTCGCGGAATGCCGCCCACTCATGCTGCGGACTTTCAGTGTTTTCATGGCCTCCTCCTCAGCCGGCGTTAGTTGCGACGCCTCGGCCTCATCGGTGAATTCCAGATATGGAACCGGAGCCGATTTTGGCATTCCAAGCTCTGATTCAACATCTCGACACCGAAACGACGGCCCCGCACCCAAGACACCCGGCTTTGAGCAATGCACATCGGGTCTTCCGATCCGGGAAGATCGACAAAGAGGGCCAGTTCCATACCGGGAGCCACCAGTCGGTCTCCGCGGATCCCGATCCCGCGGTCCGAGAGATTGGTGACCACCCCGTCTCCCATGACCGCATGGCCCTGGAGGATGCCGGAATACAGCACCGACAGTTCGGCAGGGATGCGCTCGGTGATGCGGCGATTGACTGGAGAGTCCTCACTCAGGAGTTCCATGCGGTCCAATGACAGTTCTTCCATGCCATCCTCCCTGTCCCACGCGGTCCGCTTGAGCCACGCCGGTCGTCTCGATCCTAAACGATGCGGAATGCCATCCGATCCTGTTGACCGGGCAACAGCGTGGCATGTTTCCAGATCAACTCTTGGATTCGTCTCCTTCCTGCGTCGGTCAAGGGGGGAAACCTCGCCGTAAATGCAAGACCTCCCACCCAGGACACGGTCGCCTGGCTGAGATGCATGACCGGCTTTCCATCGGAAAAGTGGAGGACCAAGTTGACGCGTGCTCCCACCGCTGGGGCCCAGGACCCAGAGATGTTGCAGCCTTTCTGGGAAAGGTCCGTGAGGAAGCCGTCTGCCCGATTGTACTGACCTGTTCCGTCGACGTACTGCACGGGCGCGTGCAGCGGCACTCGCTCGGCGTAGCGACGGTCAAGCGGCCGGCAATGAGCCGGAACTCTATTCGGTCGATGCGGTTTCATCCGGTCACCTGGGCGCGTTCCGATGTGTGTCCGCGGCTCTCCTCATCTGGTTCGAGACTATCGCAATCCGGTATCGTCGCCATTCCTACTGCGAGGGGTTCGAGGCCCAACCAATTGAGGGGAAAGGAGGCCGTCTTGCAGGGTTCCGTGTAGGGTTCATCGCCATACCGATGAATTCTTTGTAGGCGGTCATGAGCTGGCTCGGCAGGCGCAGGCGGACAACCGGGATTACAGACAGGAGGGCGATTGACAGGAGAGCCGTGGGCTAGTCCGCGGTATCCGCAATGTTGTCGTTGAAGCGAGGGGCCAGCGTCATGCTGTCGATAAAGACGAAGCCCCGTTCCGTGCTGGCTTGATAGGTGAGGTTGATCTCTGAATCGGTGCCTCGCCAATTATATTGCTGGTTCAGGCCCCGCATCATTTGTCCCGGCAAGCGGTCGACCGGCCCATATTCCCTCTCCAAGTAGGCAAGGATTCGCTTGTGCGTCTCCTCGCCCTGATAGCGGATGGTGACGCGCGCGAATTGTTCATCAACGGTAGAGAGTATGAGACTCTGGACCGGAATCCCGGCAAAAGACGGGGCAATGTTTGTAAATTCATACTCTGTGACGTTCGGCACGGTTCGGAGCACCGCGAGCTCGGCCTTGTTTCCCAACGACGAGCCCCAGGAAATGTTGCGAAATCCTTTGGGATCGTTCTTCATCGCCACCGCCCCTGAGCGCTCGGGCACGGCAAAGAGCACGCCGGCTGCGGCTATAAGCGCGACGAGGGCATGGCGGGAGATGGCTCGCATGGAGGCACGCTAGCATGCGACAATCACGGGCGCAACTGTTCCGTTTCCTTGAGAATGTGACGGACCATGACTTATAATGCGGCCGCATAACTTCGGAGAGGAAGCGGGACGATGATCGAGAGTGACGCGTTCGTTCAAGCCATGCAGGACATGGGGGTCGACTTTTTCACGGGAGTCCCCGACTCAATCCTCGGCGGCATCATCGCGGAGTTGATAGACCGGCGTTTGTATACACCGGCGGTCCGCGAGGACGAAGCCG
The DNA here is from genome assembly GCA_035760745.1 of Nitrospira sp. Classification (GTDB taxonomy): domain Bacteria; phylum Nitrospirota; class Nitrospiria; order Nitrospirales; family Nitrospiraceae; genus Nitrospira_C. The sequence goes on from DASTSI010000205.1 coordinate 7,611, forward strand.
TTGCCATGGCCGCCGGGGCGTACATGGCCGGCAAGGTTCCCGCGGTCTTGATGCAGAATTCTGGCTTGGGGACTTGCCTCAACACCTTGATCTCCTTGAATGTCATCTATCGGCAACCCTGTATTCTCATCGTGTCTTGGCGGGGGTATGGCGGCAAGGATGCGCCGGAACATCTGGTCATGGGCGAGGTGATGCCCCAGTTCCTGGATACGATGAAGATTCCCCATCGGACCCTGACTGAGAAGACCGCAGTCGACGATTTTCGGTGGATTGCCGATACCTTCATGAAGCAACGGATCCCGGTGGCGCTGTTCATCACGAAGGGGGTCGTCAGAGGCTTACATCCCTGATCGCCGTCGTTCTCTTGCGCCGCGCATGGCGCGGACGGCGAGCGGCGAAGCCAATATCTGGAGCAAGAACATGAGGCCGGAACAAGGTACATTGATCAGTCGGGCGCAAGCGATTGCCGCGCTGCTGGAACTGACGACTGACCAAGTCGTGATCGTGTGCAACGGGTTTCCGTCGAGGGAGGTGCACAAGATCGCCGACCGCCCCACCCATTTCTACATGATCGGATCCATGGGGAACGCGCCGGCCATCGCCCTGGGCGTTGCGTTGGCCAAGCCCAGCAAGCGAGTGATTACCTTCGACGGCGACGGCAACGTGCTGATGGGGATGGGGACGCTCGCGACGGTGGGGGCCCTGAAGCCCAAGAATTTCATCCACGTCGTCTTCGACAACGAAGTGTACGGGACCACGGGAAATCAACCGACCATTTCGAACGTCGTTCCCCTCGAAAAGGTGGCGAAGGCCGCCGGCTACGTCAATGTCGAGCGCGTCCTCGACCGCGACGATCTCATCTATGAATTCAAGGATATGCTGAAGAAGGACGGACCGAGCATGTTGCTGGTCAAGGTGAATGAATTCGTAGAAGATGCCGGGCGGATTGCACTGGAGCCTCCCGATATTACGAAACGATTCATGAAGGCCATCGAATAATTCATCGAGTAAAGCGTCGTTCGTCGCACTCCAACGGAGCGCAATGTCGGACGAAATACGGTTCACTCACGACGAGGGACAACAGTGGTGCTTCTCAATCCAGGACCGGTCAACGTATCAGAACGCGTGCGGAAAGCCCTGCTCCGGGAGGACATCTGCCATCGGGAATCCGAGTTCGCCGAGTTGCTGCACGGCATTCAGGCGAAACTGCTGAAGGCCTTTGTGCCGGGCGCCGAATCCGAGTACGCCGCCGCGGTGGTCACGGGATCGGGCACCTCAGCCGTCGAATCCGCCGTCATGTCGTCGCTTCCCCACGGCAAACGCATGCTCATCATCAACAACGGCGTGTATGGCGAGCGCCTTTCCCAGATCGTGAGCCTGCAACGATTGGGCGTCTCGGAGTTGAAGTACGAATGGACTGAGCGTCCGGATCCCGAAAGGCTGAGGCTCGCCCTCCGACAGCATCCGGAAGTGCACGCGGTTGCGATGGTGCACCACGAAACGACGACGGGGCTACTGAACCCCGTGAAGGACATTGCCGATGTCGTGGACAGCCAGAACCGCGTGTTCATCGTCGATGCCGTCAGCGCGCTTGCCGGAGAAGTCATCGATATCCCGGGCTCCCACATCTATATGGTGGCCGGGACGGCGGGGAAATGCATTCAAGCGTTTCCCGGCGTCTCGTTCGTCCTGGTACGGAAAGGCTTCCTGGAACGAATGCGGGCCTACCCGAAACGGTCGTGGTACCTCCACCTCACGCACTATGTCGATGATCAGGGGCGGGGAACCGTGCCGTTCACCCCGGCCGTTCAGCTCTACTATGCGTTCGATGAGGCGCTCGACGAATTGTTGGAAGAAGGGGTCGTCAAACGCATACAGCGGTACAAGCGGATGGCGACCATGATTCGTGAGCGAATGGCGAAGCTCGGTCTCAAGCCCTTGTTGCCGTCAGATCGGCAATCGAATACGATCACGGCGTACTATCTGCCCGAAGGAGTTTCGTATCAATCGCTCCACGATCGATTGAAGGCGCAGGGGTACGTGATTTATGCCGGGCAGGGGAACCTCGAAAACAAGATTTTTCGTATCGCGAACATGGGAGCGCTGTCGGAGACGCAGTTTAACGGCTTTCTGGACGCCTTTGAGGCCTGTGCACGCGCATGAAGGCCGTGATTCTGGCGGCCGGCGTCGGAAAGCGGCTCTGGCCGGTGACGCAGCATCGGCCCAAGTGCCTGATCGAAATCGGCGGTCAGACCCTTCTGCACCGGTATCTTGCCTCGTTGGCGGAAGTCGGCGTGCGACGTGCGGACATCGTCGTCGGATACAAGCAGGACATGATCCGCGACGCGGTGGCTTCCGACGATCGCGGTGTCAGGGTCGAGTTTCTCGTGAATGAGCACTTTCACCGGGGAAGCATTTCCTCGCTCTGGGTCTCGAGAACGGCGCTGGATGACGACGTGATCGTCATGGATGCCGATGTCCTGTTCCATCGGGAGATTCTGCGTCGGCTGGTGCACTCACCCTACCCCAACGCGTTGCTCATGGATGAGTCTGTGAAGCAAACGGGCGAAGAATGCATGGTCGTCGTGGAAGGGGGCCGAGTCGTGGCGTTGACCAAGCAGATGCCGGCGCACTATGACTATGCGGGCGAAGGAGTAGGATTTTTGAAAGTTCGACATGCCGACGCCCCGCATGTCGTCGCGTCGTTGCGGACCCATGTAGATCGGGATGCCTGGCAGATGGAGTACGAAGATGCGCTGCTGGGTTTTTTTCGCGAGGTGAAGGTCGGGCACGAGAAAATCGGCGGCCTTCCCTGGACCGAGATCGATTTCCCCGAAGATATCGAGAAGGCTGAACGCGACGTGCTGCCGAAGCTCTAAATATCGAGGTTCTCGGTCTGATCGATCGAGGCAGCCCACGCCATGACCGAACGCGCCATCGAAAAAGGGACCGAGTTGCAGGGATTGTCCACCGCGATCCTGTTGCCTTCGGTCGATCTCTTCGGCGCCCCTGCGCGGCAGGCCGTTGCTCCTCTCACGCAAATCGTCGGGATCCCCCTGTTCCAACGGACGGTCCTCACGTTGCAGCGGGCCGGCATCCGACAGTTGATCGTCCTGGCGGGGCAGGAAGAAGAACATCTGAAACATGCTCTCGGTAAGGGACCACGGGTCACGATTCCCGTCCGGTGGATGCCCATCCGCGAGTTTCCGTTGGACGATCCTCGCACATGGGAGGCTCTGGCGGCAGAGGTACGCGGCTTCTGTCTTCTTTCCAGTGTTTCGGGCGTATTTTCCCGCACACTCATCGAGCAGTTGAGGCAGGACGTTGAAGAAGGCACCGCGCTGGTCGTCGGTGAAAAAGCCCCCGCCCGCCCCGGTAAGGCCCGGCGCGGCCGCTCGCTGGTCCTTCCGTGGGAAGACGGTCTCGGCGCGATTGCGGATCTCGTCGTCCTGCCGGCCAGCGTGCTCAGCACCGCGACCCAGGTTCCCGGTGAGGCGGGGACGATTCCTGTCCGACGATGGCTGGAGCGGGCGGCGGCGGAAGGCCGTGTGCGCGTGCGCCCCGTTCAGCAGCCGACAATGTGGTTTCAGCCGGTCCGGCACGCGCGGGATGTCGGGGCCGCAGAGCGCCGCTTGCTCGGGTCGCTGAAGCCCGAATTTGAAGGAGTCATCGACCGGTATTTCAATCGTGCCCTGTCACGCCGGTTCACCCGCCTGTTTCTTGCCCTCGGGCTGTCACCGAATACCATCACGCTCCTCGCGACGGTGGTGGGTCTCTCTGCGACGATCGCCTTTGGACTGGGGTCGTACGAAGCCGGGCTCGTCGGGGCGTTGTTGTTTCAGCTTTCCGCGGTGATCGATTGCTGTGATGGGGAAGTGGCCCGGCTGACATTCACCGAGTCCCCCTTCGGAGCCTGGCTGGACATCGCGATGGATAACGTCGTCCATATGGCGATTTTTGGTGGGATTGCCGTCGGAGCGTATGCGAGAGCAGCCGGCGAAAAAGACGCATGGGTGCCTCTTGTCCTTGGAGGGGCCGCGATCCTGGGGAACGCTCTGTCGTTTTGGCTGGTGGGCAGAGCGCAGAAGCTTAGACAAAACGGTGGCTGGAAAACGCCGGTTGAGGCTGCCTGGTCCGATTTTATGCTGAAGAACATCGCCAGCCGGGACTTCACCGTGGTGGTGCTCCTGTTCGCGCTGCTCGGCAAGCTGGACCTGTTCCTCTGGATCGCCGCAGCCGGTTCCTTGGTGTTTTCAGGGGTAATGCTCTGGGTTGTTCGTCCTTCCGCTGTGGGTCGTCCGCACTCCTAGAATGCTCAACATAGCCTGCCACGCTGGTCTCGGCTGCTCCTCTTCGGAGAGGTGCCGGCGGCGAGATGCTCCACCCTCGTACGCGGCATGGATTGGAATCAGATGACGTGTTGAGGTATGTGCTCCTAGCACTCGGGCTCCTCACTCTCAGCCTGCTGGTCTGGCACATCGGGCTTGGCAACATTTACGAGGCTGCGTCAGGGCTGGGGCCAGGGGCGCTACTGATTGTCTTGATTCCCTCCCTTTCCATGTACGTAATTGAGGCGTACGGATGGAACGTCGCCTTGCTTCCACTGGCACACGAGGTGCCCTTCAGCCGGCTGTGGGCGATTCGGACGGCCGGTGAAGTCGTCAACATGACGACCCCGACGGCCTATGTCGGAGGCGAGCCGCTCAAGGCCTACCTGCTCCAGAAACACGGCGTGCCGATCGTGAAGGGATTGGCTTCTGTCGTCATCGCGAAGACCACCATGACGATCGCGCAGGTGCTCTTCATCCTTGTCGGCATCGCATTGGCCTTCTGGGTGCTGGGCGCGAAGGGGTCCTCCATGCACGTGGTGGGGGCGGCGCTGTTGAGCGTCGGCATCCTCGCCTTCGGGATGGTGGGGTTCGTCCTCGTCCAGCGACAGGGCTTGTTCACATGGATCCTCGCTCTCACACGAAAGACGGGCTGGAGCGTCCGCTTTCTCGAATCGAGAGAAGAGAAGCTCCGGGCGCTCGACTTCACCATCTTGAACTTCTACACCCATCACCAGCGTGCCTTCTATGCCTCCATCGGCCTCTATCTGGCCGGGTGGCTGACGGAAGCAATCGAGGTGTTCGTCATCATTCACTATCTCGGCGGCCCGGCAGACATGCTTTCCGCGCTGTCGATCGGGGCACTTTCGGTTCTCATCAAGGGCGGAACATTTTTTATTCCAGGAAGTCTTGGAGCACAGGATGCCGGCAATTTGGTCCTGCTCAAAGCGTTTGGCTACAGCGATGTGACCGGAATCACATTTGCGCTGCTCAGGCGCTTCCGGGAACTCGTGTGGATCGGGGTGGGGTTGCTGTGCTTGATGATCGTGGGGAGACCCGATCGGATCGTGCAGGACATCCACGATCGGACCGGTTCCCCCGAGAGCGAGAAGATTCACGAAGATCGATGAGGCGGCGGCCTTGTGCCGCCTGAACTCTCTGGTGATCGCGAACACGGCGCTCAGAATCGCCGGAGATTTCAGGACCGGGGCCTACCGCATCATTCTGTGCACCTAGGTGGGCGTAACGAGCGTCTACATCCTGGGTCGCCTGCGGTGCGATCCCGGAGTGCCACACCCCCAACCCTCAAGTCCTCCGGATGCCTCGACAAAGGAAGCAGATTGCTCGGAATCTCCAGGGAGCGCGTCCCACGTTGAGCGACCGAATCTTCTACGAAATCCGCTTCCTCCCCCATTCGTCTTCTTCCGGCCGGTGAAGAGCTTCATGACCAAGAAGAGGAGTCAATGCCTGCGTTCGCAGAGGAAAAGGTCAAAGCGGGGTGACGCCGATACGAGAATCCTTGGACCTCATCCGCCCCGTTCAATTGATCACGACCAAAGAGGGGGCCATTGGGGGAGGAGGATATCTTTGGGCGAGAGCAAGACGAATCGATGGGCGGCATTACTCAGCCACACTTTGCTGTAATTGGATTTCATGAATCCGTTCGACCATCTTGTCCCACACGAACGCGTGCAATCGCAAGTCGGCAGCCCGGTTTATCTTCGTGAACTCAATGCCTGCCTTCGTGCCGCGGACCCAGCGCACAATGGCGGTCTCGATGGGCAACGAGTCCGGTCGGTCCGGCAAAAGGAGGCGAAGTGCGAGCGCATGATTCGGTGGGAGCGGCTCCCTGGTTTCCAGGGTGCAGCCGATCGCCGATAAATTTGTGACCCGACCCTCGCCTACGATCGACGACAGGCAGTACATGGCAGGACAGGAAATCGGCAGACGGTAAAGGCCTCGATGGTAAGATCTGGCTTCGTTCATGATCGTCACTGTAACGACTCCCAGCCGCCGAAAGTATCCCGCCTTCGGGGGGTTCACCGAAGAGCGTTGCCCGGACGCTGCGAATGTTCTCGTCGGATGGATCAGGACCGTGCGTCGGCATCCCACAAGAACGGAGTGTTGACGATTACCTTTCCGAAGCGTGAAGAAGCGAAGCCTCGGCGCATCACGATCGAAGGCTAAATCATTTACCGGGCGCCGCAAGCGGTTGTCGGGGTATTGATCTACACCGCCTC